>NVRR01000132.1 GCA_002732675.1 Sneathiella sp.
GAGGCTGATCTCGTCGAAATTTATAATGACCTCGGATCTATCGTTGTGCGGGCGCTGCTGACAAACCGCGCCCGTCGCAAATCCGTTTTCGTTCCCATGCACTGGACCGACCAGTTCGCGTCGAATGCCCGCGTAAACAGCCTTGTTCCGGCAGTTGTAGATCCTTTTTCCGGACAGCCCGCGGCCAAGAACACCGCATGTGCCATCCGACCTTTTGCTGCGGCCTATCATGGATTTATGGTGACGCGCGCCGAACCGGCGATGGCCGCAGCTGATTACTGGGCGTTTGCGAAATGCGAGGGCGGCTGGCGCGTCGAATTTGCGGGCCTTCAATCGCCTGCCAAATTTCTGGATCTGGCGACGGATCTGCTTGGTGCCGGGGAGCTGCTTGCGTATCAGGACCAGAAGGCGGGCGAGTACCGCTATGCTGTTTTTGAGGGGGAGCAACTAAACGGCGCCATTTATATGTCGTCTGCACCTGTCTCAATCTCAAGGGCTTGGCTGGTCAGTCGGCTTGGAAAGGCCCATGAAAACCGACTAAACCGGTATCAGCTTCTGGCGGCCCGGCCCAGCGGTACCGAGATTGATATTGGCTCGATTGTCTGCTCCTGCTTCTCCGTCGGCCGTAACCAGATATTAAGTGCGATAACCGAAAAGGGCTGCGCCAATTTGGCGGCGATTGGTAACTGCGTTCAAGCAGGTACGAACTGCGGCTCCTGCCGTTCTGAAATCGCGGAAATTTTGAATGATACGATTGTTCGGCAGGCGGCCGAGTAGACGAACGCCTAGGGGCATTGTCGTGGCAGTTTCCCCATGGCCGAACCGACAACATGCCGGGAATACAGATTAATTACGACTGCGAGATAGGCAAACCCCGCAGCGATCAAGATCACTTCAATTGATCTCTTGCAAAGCTGCGGTTTCTTGCCCGACGTCGCTGGCCTGCTTTCGTAATAAATGTTGAGTGCCCGCCAAATTTTTAGTATCATTTTAAACTGTTGCTTTTGTAACTATAGCCGTGTTGAGCAATTTGCGGTATTCTCCAGGGGGCAAATTATTTCGAAATGGATTATGCCATGAACTTATCTGCGAGAAAAGCAAAGGCCCTTTTCCGAATAATGGAGGAGTTATCATATGGATATGATGTTGATACTCTTCGGGAAACTGTAGGGCCGCTTTTTTTGGATCTGTTCGATTCCCAGTATTTTGCGTCTTACGTCTGGAGTGACACAGAACAGAAATTTCACCTGCCTGTATCTATTAATATGGATCCGGATAATCTGGCAAAATACGAAGGTTATTTCCAGTTTTGCGACCCGATAACGCCCGTCTTACAACGCCGGAAGAACGCGACTGCTGTTTCTGATGTATTAAATACTCGGAAATTGCAGAAAACAGAATTTTACAATGATTTTCTTTCGAAAGACGGCCTGCATTTCGGTGTCAATTATTATGCATATGCGTCGGGCAGCAATGTCGGCGATTTACGGATCTGGCGTTCAAAGGGAAAAGAGGATTTCTCCTCTCGGGATATTGAACTTTTGAACGCGATTGGCCCAGCATTTACGAATGCCATAAAAAATGCATTCTGTGAGAATGCCGATCCCCTCAATTCAAAAGCGATGCTATTGAATTCGCTAGAGAATGTTAGCCGTCAGTATGGCCTAACAGTGCGGGAGCGGGAAATCGCAATGTCTGTCGTGCTTGGAAAGCCGGACAAAAAAATTGCAGAAGAATTATTCATAGAATTTACGACTGTCAGGACCCATCTTAAAAATATATTCCAAAAGCTTGGGATATCCAGCCGTAGTGAACTTGTTAGCCGCATTGTAATGAATTAGGCCTTCAAACGACGGCTCCAAAAAGAATTTAGCGACAATTTCCAGTTATATTAGACAAATATCCTCATTATTGAGGATAGAACTCCTGCCCGTTTTATCTCACCCTCCCCTTTAAATACAATAATGAACCAAAGGGGCCGCGACAAGTGGCGCCAGGGTGGGAAATACCGATGCCGGGATTAAAAGAGCTGTCGATCGCGGATGCTGTAGATGGCCTTAAAAGCCGCGAATTCAGTTGCGCTGAATATATCGACGAACTGATTGCCCAATGTGAGGCGTCTACGGATTTGAACGCTTTGATTTCCTGGAATTGGGATAAATTGCGGGCCGAGGCGGTAGAATTTGACAACGCCCCGCCAAGTGATTTGCCGCTTGCGGGCATCCCTCTGGTTTTGAAAGACAATATTAATACGGCCTCCCTGCCGACGACTGGTGCAACGGGCGCCTTGCAGGGTTTTGTACCCAAAACCAATGCGCCCGTTGCCCAGTCACTTTTTTCCGCAGGGGCAATGCTGGGCGGAAAAGGTAATATGCATGAGCTGGCATTCGGGATCACGAACAACAACCCCGTGACAGGCGCGGCCCGTAATCCCTTCAATCGCGACATGATTCCCGGGGGGTCTAGTGGCGGTGTGGCCGCCGCTGTGGCGCAGCGTTTGTTTCCGGGCGGCATCGGGACAGATACCGGGGCGTCTGTACGCCTTCCCGCGTCGCTTTGCGGGTTGGTCGGGTTTCGGCCGACAGTTGGACGATACCCAGGACCCGGCATCATACCTATTTCACATACACGTGACACAGCCGGGCCAATTGTAAGGACAGTGGCGGACGCCATACTGCTCGATCAGGTCATGTCGGGCCCTTCAAAAAGTACCGAAGCCGTCGACCTCAAAACACTTCGCCTTGGGGTGCCGCGGGGGTATTTTTACGAAAACCTTGAACCGTCTGTTGCCGCCGCGGCAGCGGTCTTTCTTGATAATTTACAAGCGGCAGGCGTTAACCTGGTTGAGTCAGATATCCCTGACATAGCCGCACTTAATGACGCCGTGGGTTTTCCCGTCGCCCTGTATGAACTTATGCAGGATTTCCCAGAATATTTGCGGGAGAGCGGCCTTGATTTGACCATGCAGGATATCCTTGACGGTGTCGGCAGTGAGGATGTGAAGGGGATTTTAGGCTCGCAACTTGGTGAGGAAGTGATCCCGGCGGCCCTTTACCAACAGGTGATGCAGCATGATCGACCCAGGCTGCAAGCAGCCTACGCCCGGTATTTCGAGCATCACACAGTTGACGCGATCCTGTTTCCCACCGCGCCGCTGACGGCGCGACCCATTGGCGATGATGAGATGGTCGAGCTCAACGGATCACAAGTTCCGACATTTCCAACGTTTATCCGCAACACCGATCCCGCCAGCAACGCTGGTATTCCCGGAATTAGCCTTCCGGCCGGGCTTTCCGAGGGCGGCCTGCCCATTGGCATGGAACTGGACGGTCCGGAGGGAAGCGATTGTCGTCTCTTGGCAATTGCCGAGAGTATCGACGCGGAAATCGGAATCAAACTTAATCCAGCTCAGTAATCAAAATGGGTATTCTATGAAGGAGAAAGAGATGAACAGAAGAAAGTTTCTAGTGTCCTCCCTGGCGACGGCAACCATGGGCTCGACATTCGCAGCGGCGCTTGCACGAAAGGCATCTGCGGCAGATCCAGTGCGCGTCGGTGTTCTGATCCCGATGTCCGGCCCCGCCGGTTTGTTCGGTCCTTCCTGCCAGAACTGCGCGAATATGGCGGCGAACGAGATTAATGCAAAGGGCGGTATTGACGGGCGCAGGGTCGAGCTGGTTTTCGCCGATGTGGGCGGCCCTCCCGCCGATGCCACACAAGCCGCGCTCAAGCTCTGGAAAGGTGAGAAAGTGGACGCGTTTGTCGGCATGCATGACAGCGCTGTTCGCGCCGCCCTGACCGGCCTGTTCAAAGGACAGGTTCCGTATATTTATACGCCGGTTTATGAAGGCGGCGAATGCTCGCCCGGTACCTTCGTCCTTGGAGAAACACCTCAACAACAGCTGGCGCCGGTCATTCTTTGGTTTAACAAGGAGCGGGGAGCCAGCAAATGGTATCTGATTGGCAATGATTACAATTGGCCGCGGGATACCAACAAGGCTGCGAAGGAGTATATCAACAGATTCGGCGGCAGTGTGGTCGGCGAGGAATATCTTCCGTTCACCGTGGATAATTTTGATTCCAGCCTTGCCAAAATTAAGGATTCTGGTGCCAATGCTGTTCTGATTACCCTTGTCGGCGGCGCGTCCGTTGGATTTAGCAGGGCTTATCAGAGTTTTGGTCTTGCGGATCAGGCGATGCGCCTTGGAACATTGATCGAGGAAAACACTCTTCTCGGGATCGGCGCTGAAAACTCTCAGAATCTGTATTCGTCTGCGGGTTACTTCCGTAACATTGATACGCCAGCGGCCAAAGAATTCGCCGCGCGCTATACGAAGGCCTTTGGGGCAGATGCCGCTGTGCTGAATGCGCTGGGCGAGTCCTGCTATGAGGGGATCACCTTCCTGGATGCCCTGGCGACAAAAGCCAAGTCCTATGATGTCAAGAAAATGGATCGCTCCTCACTTGGTCTGACATTTAGCAGTCCCCGGGGAACGTCGACAATGATCGACCGTCATGTTTCGCAGGACATTTTCCTTGCGCAAGCCGATGGCGTAGACTTCAAGGTTATAGAAACATTCAAGAATGTTGGACCCGGGAATAACTGCGGTTGATAGTTGGAGGGGACGGTGGAATTATTCGCATTATACGGCCTCAATTTCATCTATGGCATAGCGACCCTGGGGCTTATTGTCCTGGGGCTCGCCGTCGTCTTCGGCCTGCTTGGTGTGATGAATATGGCCCATGGTGAATTTGTCATGCTCGGGGCGTACTCGGTCCTGATTGTTCAGGGCCAAGGTCTACCATATTTTCTGTCCTTTCCGCTTGCGGTTCTGATCTGCGGCTTTGTCGGCTATTTAGTCGAATGGTCGATGATCCGCCATCTATATACGCGCCCTTTCGATACGTTGCTGGCAACCTGGGGGATAGCGATCCTTATCCGTAAAACTGTCGAAGTAATTTTTGGCCGGGGATATCAAAGCGTTAATCAAACGGTGACGGGCACTGTCGATATTCTGGGAGTTGACTATCCTGCCTATCGGTTGGTGGTTTTCGTTTGCGCGGTGACGCTGCTTGTTGGTCTGTTTATATGGTATCGACGCAGCAATACGGGGGCCCGGATCAAAGCGATGATCGCGAACCCCGAGCTTGCACAGGCGATGGGAATTAACACCGCGCGACTTGCCCGCGGCACCTTTGTCTTTGGTGTCTGTATGGCCGGTCTAGCCGGGGCTCTTATCGCTCCTCTGGTCAGGGTGGAGCCCTACATGGGCCTCGACTATCTCCTGTCATCGTTTTTTATCCTGGTCGTTGGCGGGCTGGGCACCCTCGAGGGGCTATTTATCGGATCATCCGTTATTGGCGGCGTCGATGTGGCGGTTTCCGCATTCTTTGACAAGACCTCCGGTTATCTGGCGGTTCTCGTAATCTCCATTTTATTCTTGTGGCTAAGGCCCGAAGGTCTCTATGCGCGCCGTTAGCATCCTCGCCATTCTGGGGCTGCTGGTGGTTCCGTTTGTTGGTGACAGTTTTATGGCCTATCAATTGGGCCTGTATCTGCTGTTCGGCATTGTCGGTCAGGGGATTGCCTTATGCTGGGGCCGGGCCGGGTTCCTGCCGCTTGGACAGGCGCTTTTCTTCGGCATCGGCGCTTATATTTCTGGCTATGCCCTTAAGACTTATGGGGACAGCTATGTTGCCCTTATTCCGTTTATGCTGCTTGCCATTCTTATCCCCGGTATTCTAGCGGGTATCATTGGTGCCCTTGTCTTTTCCCGTTCGGTTGGCAGTGGGCCTTATTTCTCCTTGATTACATTGGCGGTGTCGATGGTGGGGTTTCAGCTGGCAAATTCGCTGGAATGGCTGACAGGAGGCTTCAACGGCCTTACCCGTATTCCCGGATTGCCCGGCATAGATACTTACGAGACGCTATATTTCGTCATTGTTCCGGCGCTTGCTTTGTCGACATTGCTCGTCGCCTATATTTTAAGATCACCCTTCGGGCAATTGCTTGCAGCCATCTCGCAGAATGAAGAAAGGGCACAGTTTTTCGGCTTCAAGACAAGCAGTCTGAAAGCCCTGGCTTTTGGCATAAGTGCCGCGATCGCTGGATTTGCAGGCGCCCTGTACGCACCGCATCAGGGAATAGTGACGCCGCAGGCGGTTGGCTTTCTCCTCTCGGCGGAATTGGTGATCTGGACCGCTGTTGGTGGGCGCAGTACACTTTGGGGTCCTGTTGTTGGTGCGGTCGTGATCGGGTTTTTGGCGTCTGAACTCCGTGATATATTCCAATATTGGGAAATTGTGGTTGCCCTGGTGTTTATCGGTGTCGTTCTTAAATTTCCAGACGGCATTGTTGGTGCGATCGCTTCCGTGACGACGCGTTTACGTCGACCCGTATCCACAGCGGACGGCAATCGCCGTAAACAGACGGCCCCTCCGCGCGAGCAGGTCTCAGAGACGGCACTTGTTTTCGAAGATATATTTGTTCAAGTCGGCCCGGTGAAAATATTGGATGGACTGACATTTTCATTGGACGAAAAGAATATCACCTGTCTGATTGGTCCCAACGGCGCCGGGAAGACGTCGGTTTTTAACGCCATGACCGGAAAACTCCCCATTCGTGCGGGTAATATCCAATGGGGCGGCACTTCAGTTACAGGAAAGCAAGGTTTCGAAATGACCCGGCTTGGTATTGGCCGAAAATTTCAGGTGCCCTCGGTTTTCAATGATCTCACCATAAGTCAGAATATTGACATTGCAATCTGGTCCAACAGGCTGCGGTTTACGGATTTGTTTCTGACTTCCCCCTATAGCTGGACGTCGGGTATTCTGAAGCAAGTAGAAGATGTTTTCCCGTTCTTAAAAGTGAGCAATAAGAAAGCCGGTGACCTTTCTCAAGGTCAGCGGCAGATGCTCGAATTTGCCATGACTATTATGACCGAGCCAGCGCTTCTTTTATTGGATGAGCCCTGCGCCGGGCTCTCGACCGCAGAAACCCACGAAATGATTGGCGCTATTGAAGCATTCAATGCGGGTGGCGACATGACAACCGTCATTATCGAGCATGACATGCAAGTCGTTGAAAGGCTAGCCGATAAGGTCCTTGTCATGAGCCAGGGACGATTGCTTGCTGAAGGTTCCGTCGCCGATATTAAAGCTGATCCTGCCGTGCAGGCCGTCTACGGTGGGGGGACAAAATGAACGTCCCTGAACTGTTGTCTGCCCAAAAAATCAGCGGCGGATACGGAGATACAATTATTGTCCGGGGTATCTCCATGTCATTAGCAGGTGGAGATGTTCTCTGTGTGACCGGCCGTAATGGTGTCGGCAAATCCACCCTCCTCAAGCTGATTGCAGGCGTTCTCCAACAATCAGATGGCGTGATTAAGCTTGCCGGAACAGAGCTGCGAGGTCCAGCTTTTGTCAGGCAGCGACAGGGGCTTGGCTATATGCCGCAAGTTGGCGTGGTTTTTGATAATCTGTCCGTTCAGGAAAACCTGACATTGCAATATAAAGGTCGCTCCCTTAAGCGATATGAGGCGTTATTCGCATCATTCCCGCGAATGGCCGAGCGCCTAACGCAGAAAGCCGGCACATTATCGGGCGGAGAGAAGAAAATCTTGTCCTTTTGCCGGGTTATCGCGGAGACCAACAAACTTGCGATACTTGACGAGCCTTCTGAAGGTGTGCAACCGGAGAATATTGCGTTAATGGCCGAGCATATCCTGGCCGAAAAGAAAAATGGCAGAAGCTTCATCGTCGCCGAGCAGAATACAACCCTTATTGAACAAATTCATGACCATGTACTTATTATGGACCATGGTGAAGTAATGTATGAATTCTCTTGTGATAAAAATATTAGAGAAATAATAAATAAACATATATCATTGTAAATAATATTCACGTTTTTTGTCTTTGTGCGTCGTTTTTAAGTAAACGAAATTGAAAAAGGACGAAAAAAATGACGTTACCTGTTTTACACTCCAATTGGCAAAAATACACGGGGCTAGGAGCTCCTGAAACGCGCCACACTATAGCAAGCGCGGAATTTCTGTTTGATCCACATATCGCGAGAAATGTGACACCCTGGCAGTTTCCGGATAATCCCTTCGATTATGTAGGCTTTCTGGAATCTGACGGTATCAACCAATCTTATCGAAATCTAGCGAAGGATTGCGCCAATAAGAAAATTGCGATTGTCGGCGCAGGAGCCGCGGGACTTTGCGCAGCCTATGAATTACTTAAGGCCAACCCGAAAATCGACATTACCGTTTTCGAAGCCACTAAAAGGGCGGGCGGGAGATTACATAGTAAGTCATTTCCTCCCTACGAGGATATGGAGAATGAGAACGAAGAAAAAATAAGTGGAATAGAAGAGCAGGAAAAGCGCGGCCCATTGATCGAAATTGGCGCCATGCGGTTTCCGCCAAGCCACAAGCTTTTCACTTACTATCGGGACCTTTTTA
>NVRR01000133.1 GCA_002732675.1 Sneathiella sp.
GCAAGACCAACAAGGCGGCCCGCCAGAATAACAAAGCAAAAAGCGAAAATCGCACCCGCCATCACCAGACGATTGCGGCCTTGCTCCAATGTTTCCTTGGCACTGCCGTCAAGACGAAGAGAGATCGGACGACCTTCTGATTTACGGGCACGGTTTTGTGTCGACAGCGTGAAGCGAGAGCGAGTTGACTTTGGTAACCAAGTCATTTCACTCATTGCTGGCCTCCGATACAGTGTAAGTTGCGAGCCTGAAGTGTCCGGCTGGTGCGTCCACAGGCGGGGAATATTTCTTGCGTGGTTTCAGCCGCGGGACCGGCACATTTGCTGCTGCCATCGCGCTCACAACGATTTCTGACAGATCGCCTGCTTGCGCCACCTGATAAGGTGCGATCAGGACCAGCGACAAATGCTTTTGCGCCAGTTCCTGCAAGACGTCCGGGCGGTTCTGATACGCCCATTCTGCCTTCAAAATACGAATACTTTCCCTATTGTCGGAAATTTTATGCTGGATGGAGCCCAAATCATTTTCAAGCTCCTGCACTTCATAGGAAAGCTGATAAAGGCCATAAGACACAATCGCAAACATAAGTCCGGACAGGATCGTCAGATTAAGCTTCATGCTGCCGCCTCTGTCCAGGCCGGGGCCTCTGTTCTGATGGCGCCGCGCAGACGCGCCGAGCGCGACCGCCGGTTAATCTCAAGCTCGTCTGCTTTCGCTTTTATAGTTCCTTTTTTGATATGCTTGAAGGTGGGAGCTGGCCCCTCGTCATTAACAGGAAGATGACGAGACGGCCTGGCACGCCCTTCAGACCTTGCTGACAGGAAGTTTTTCACGCGTCGGTCTTCAAGGCTATGGAAAGAGACAACCGCAAGACGACCCCCGGGAGTCAGGAGACGTTCGGATGCGGCCAGACCTTTGACCAGCTGCCCAAGCTCATCGTTTACTACTATACGCAACGCTTGGAAGGTACGCGTCGCCGGGTGAATGCCCTTACCAGTTGGACGAACCACCGACGCCACCGCTTCTGCTAACTCTACTGTACTGGTGAAAGGCGAGAGTTCGCGCCTTTCGACTACAACACGGGCAATTGCCCGCGATCTTCGCTCCTCGCCATACACAAAAATAATTTTGGCGAGTTCCGCTTCAGATTCTTCATTGACCACGTCGGCCGCGGTCCGGCCCGCGCCAGACATCCGCATATCCAGCGGTCCGTCGCGCATAAAAGAAAAGCCTCGATCTGCCTCGTCGATCTGCATCGAAGAAACCCCGATATCCAGCGCCACGCCATCAACGGCACTCACACCTTTATCGGCGAGCAATTCCTGCATATCGGCATAGCAGCCTTCAAGCATCACAAGGCGCCCGTCAAATTCCGCGGCCATTTTCTGCCCGAAAGCAATAGCGACAGGATCACGGTCAATGCCGTAAACCGTGCAGTCTGCGGCCTCAAGAATGGCGCGGCTATAACCGCCCGCCCCGAAGGTACCGTCCACATAAATACCGCCGTCTTTCGGCGAGAGAATATCGATCACTTCGCGTAACAGAACCGATACATGGGGCGCTGGATTATTCATCATCAGAGCCCCCGTTTGATCCGGCACCGGCGGCGCGACGGCTGCGGGTCCGTTCCTGCGCAAGCTTCTTGCGGGCGGCGAAAGCATCGGGGTTCCATATTTGAAAACTGTCACCGCGACCGACGAAGGCGCATTGACCGCCCGCTTTGATATCAGCGTCGATAAGCATATCAAGGGGGATCATGATCCGGCCATCGCCGTCGACAGCAAGCTCAATCGCATCACTCATCAGAACATCGGCATAACTTTCCCGATCTTCGGAGAGCGGATCAAAGCCGCCAATTTTTTCGAGCAGGTTTTCCATCACATCCATGCCGCAGGCATCGATGGCATCGCCATTGATCGTCGGGAACAGAACAACGGTTTCAAAGCCTTTGTCCACCAAAACCGACCGAAAGCGCGACGGAACAGAGACGCGCCCTTTCTTGTCGACTTTGTTCACATATGTGGACAGAAACAAGGCCATGCCAGCCGTAAACCCCCTAAATTCCCCAAAATCCCAAATTCTGACCCCAATATCCGGCTGATTTGATGAAAAATCCGATTGAATATGGGATAATCTGGATTATCATGGGATTTTACGGAAGTCAACGGAAAATAGATTGAAATCCGTGGGTTTCAAGTAATTTCCAATAGAAAAATCAATGCAAAAAATAGGATTTTCTTTTTCATTACTTCAGCCGAGCAATCCCCCTATTTATAGTTTGAAAATAATAGGAAATTTATAGTTTGTTCTTTTTTTGTTCTTTTAATGTTTTCTGGTTTTTGAAAGACAAACAGCGCTGATGGGACGACTCGGGAGCCCGGCAAGGCGCCCTCGCCTCTTTCCCGAAAACAGGCTTACGGCACCGATAATGCGGGTGAAAGCTCAGGAAACAGAGTTTTGCAGGAGTTTGAGATTCGCAAAGTAGAAAAACGGAGACGCCAGAGCCCTATTTCAGGATTTCCGTTCTCTCATGATGATGCCCATGAAGCTCTTCTTGCGCCCGCCGAAAGTCTTGGAGCGAGCCTTCCATGGTATGAGTGATAATTTCTTCCAGCGCCCGCGCCGTATTAACGCGCCCCATATAGACATAGTCAGCACCGCAGGCATAAACTTCCTCCGCTGAGGAAAGCTCCTCGGCGTTGGCAATGATCACCGCATCCTTGTTCATATTGCGGACGGTCTGCACCAGCTTCTTGTTGCTGGTTCCCCGCAAAATATCGTCCGGGATGGTCGCAACGATGACTTTGGCCCTGTCTATTCCCGCATGTAGCAGGGTTTCATCATTGGAAAGATCACCATAGCGGACATGGGCGCCAAGTTTGCGAATGGCCGCGTGTAGCCCGACGTTGAAGTCAATGACAAGTATCCGCGTCACAAGCTCCGGTTTATGTTTGGCAATCTCATGCAGTAACGACGACGCAACGCGATGAAAACCCAGCAGGACCAGGTCATATTCCTTCTCCCCGTCCGGATCTTCTTCCGCCGGTTCGCGAAACCCCATAAACTGCAGCACGGGCGCCAGAGACTTGTGAATGACATAAGCGTATTTATACAATGTCGGCGTCATCAAGGCGGTGAGGATAAAGGCAATGATGATGGCACTCGCCAGCTCATCAGAGATATGGTGATATTGCGTCCCGAGATAGGCGATCACCAAGCCGAATTCCGATAACTGCGCCAGCCGAATGGAGGCAACTTGCGCATGCCGCTGATCGCCGCCGGTGAAATAGAGCAACGGAAAGAAAATCAATTGCCGGCTAATGATGGCGAAAAACGCCAGGGCCAGCGCAATAACAATGACATTGACGCTGGTTATGGGCGGCACCGACATCCCGAGCCCGACGAAGAACAGCGTGATAAAGAAATCCCGGACAATACCGACCTTCGCAACGATTTCGCGGGCGTACGGCAACGTCGCGATGGTCATTCCGGCAATCAGCGCACTCATCCCCGTGGCAACGGCCATGGTTGGTATTGTCCCGAAGATATATTGCCCGACATAATCAAAACTGCCGCCAATAAAGACGATGGTAAAACACCATCCTATGGCGCCGACCAGGATCAGTTGTGGCTCCTTCGCCAACCAGCGAAAGACGATCGGGACAAGGCTTTTGGCAAGGCCATAAGAGATGACGGACAGGATGAGGATGCCCACACTCGACATCACAACCGGCCATAATTCCGGACTGCTGAAAGACGGTTGCAGGATAATGACAACGATGGCCCAGAAGTCCTGAAAGACCAGAAGGCCGAGTGCTATCCGACCCGGCTCCGTATCCAGCTCGTATTTTTCCTGAAACAGCTTGATCACCAGCAATGTCGAGGAACCGGCAATGAAAATCCCGAAATAGAGCGCATCATACGGCCCATCAAGCCCGTCGGACAGGCCAACCCAGGCAAACCCTTTGACAACCAGCAAGCCGAATAACACGGTTAAAGGATATTGCAGAACACCTGTCGCAATGATCATCTTGCCGCTGCGTAACGTGCGTCGGAGGTCAATCTCCATCCCGATCATAAACAGCAACAGGATAAATCCGAGCTCTGATATGGTTTCGATATTCTTAGGATGGGTGATCAGCTTCAGGCCAATCGGTCCGATCAATATGCCGCACACAAGAAAGGCCGCAATGCTCGGCACCTTCAGTCTGACAAAGATAATGGCAAGAATGCTGCCAACAAAAAGACTGACCCCAATGTCATAGACCAGCGGCGGCATCTCTGTCCCGAGGGCATAAGCAGGCGTTGCGAAGAGAAAAAGTATCGCCGCCACACTTAGAGATATCCTGACGCCCAACTGCCTCATATCGCTCCCGTATCGGGCGTGTTCGGCCCAAAAAAATCAGATGGCCTGTAAGCCGGGTTCTGTCCCTGAAAACAGGGGATGATCATTCATCTAGGATGCCTGTTACCAGACACCTCATGCAACCAACCCGGACGATAGCTCGGAAAACCAGCTTGCGCACAGGAAAACCTTGCGCCGACCATCCCTATTTGGTTTTGCTCCCGATGGGGTTTACCGTGCCGCTCCTGTTGCCAGGCGCGCGGTGCGCTCTTACCGCACCCTTTCACCCTTACCGATCCGAAGACCGGCGGTTTGCTTTCTGTGGCACTTTCCCTAGGGTCGCCCCCGCCGGCCATTAACCGGCATCGCATTTCCGTGGAGCCCGGACTTTCCTCCCCTCACGAACGTGAGCGGCGATCATCCAGCCATCTGGTGTCCTTTACCTAAGGTGCGCTGAAGATCGTGTCAAGCGCCGGGCACTGTCCCGAACGGCATAAATCACAGCCTGGGTTTCGGCATCCGCCACAGCATCGACCCTCGCTGGTCGCCAGTGGCGTTGAAACGCGGTAATCAGCGCCGCCAGCCCCGCGTCATAGAGCTCTCCTCCCTGCCCATCATAACCGATTTCCGTCAATGCATCGCGAAGCTTTGTAACACCGCCCGCCGCCATCCCGAGAGAATAGGAAACCGCAGCGGGATTTATCTCAAGATGATCGGCGAACCATAATCCGATGCCTTTTGCTGAGAGCATTTTCCAGTCAAACAATTCACCCGGATCATTTTTCCGCAAAGGCGCAATATCTGAATGCCCCACCACATTCCGGGGCAAAATGCCGTGACGTTCAACGATATCCACCGCCAGCACCGCGACACTTGCCATTTGTGCTTTTGTAAACGACCGGTAACCGAATTCGTGACCGGGATTGACGATTTCGATGCCGATCGACCGGGCATTGAGATTAGCCGCGCCGCGCCAGTAAGATACCCCCGCATGCCAGGCGCGGCTATCTTCCTCGACCAGCTGATAAACCTCGCCATTTTCCTCAACCAGATAATGGGCGCTAACCTCGGCGGCCGCATCGGTGAGCCGATCAAGCGCCGCTCCCCCCGTCGGCATACCCGTATAGTGCAGCACCAGCGTATCAATATCCGCATCGCGCGCATCGAAGTTCGGGGAAGCTCGCCAGATCATCGTCGCCAACCCTAAAGCCCGCGACTTTTCGAAATCTGGTCATAGGCCGCGTTGATTTTCGCCAGCTTATCATTGGCCACATCGACAAATTCCTGCGGCAATCCTTGCGCCATGACTTTGTCGGGATGATTTTCCCGGATAAGCTGACGATGCGCCTTTTTCAACTCCGCGTCGGAAATAGCCGGATCAACACCGAGTATCTGATACGGATCACCCTCTCCATCCTTGACGTGATAACTGCGAATGCGGGCATATCTCACTTCGTCAAAGCCGAAGATCGCCGCGACATTCTGTAAGTAAATATCCTCGTCCGGATGCAGAACGCCGTCTGCCATGGCGATGGAGAAAAGCCCATGGAGCAAGTCTTCCATCATTTGCGGCGTATCGCGGAACATCCGCTCCACCTGCGCCGCATATTCCTCATATCCGGCGGTATCTTGTCGCGCCATATTGAACACGCGCCCGACATTCTTTTCTTCATCGGGCGGAATACGGAAAACCCGCTTGAAGGTATCAATTTCCTCCCGCGTGACGACGCCATCGGCCTTAGCCATCTTAGCGCCGAGTGCAATAACGGCGATGGTGAAGGCCACCTGCTTGACCTGATGGAGGCCCGCCTCCCCGTCCCCGCCTTCGCTCGCCGCCCGCAATTTATCGACGGCATGCCCTGCAAGACCGCCAACCAGCGCGCCCAAAGGACCACCGACCAGCAAGCCCGCCGCGCCACCAAGAATTTTACCCCAGATGCCCATAGTTCAATATTTCGCTTAAATATTTGTGATCGGACTACAGTAACAGCACAGCTCAAAAACCACCAGCCTTGAGACAGGCCGAATTCCAGGTTATCAACTGGCGATCTCACGCCAGCTTCTATTTTGTCTGTTTTCCGATATATTTTGACTTTATGGCGAAGGACTGCCGCCTATAATATCCGTAATATTAGGGTCGATTTATTATTTGCATCGCGGGACTGACGGCAATGAGTTTTAAAGAAAAATCACGGCAACCGGAATATATGCTGATGCTCATTGCCGCGGGCTGGTCTGCGGCGTTTGCCGTCTGGATGGCGCTTCTGAACAATTTCGCCGTGGATGCTGCATCTTTCACCGGTCGCGAAATCGGCATCTTGCAGTCTTTACGTGAAATACCGGGTTTCCTGGCCTTTACCGTTATTTTTGTCCTGCTCATCATCGCTGAACAACGATTGCTGATGATTTCCCTGCTTGTCTTCGGCGTTGGTGTCGCCATCACCGGCCTGTTTCCCACGGAATACGGCCTCTATTTCACCACCGTGCTGATGTCGATCGGTTTTCATTACGGAGAAGCCCTTAAACAGTCCCTGACATTGCAGCTTATTTCAAAGGAACGTACGCCTCTGGTCCTCGGGCGCCAGATATCGGCGCAGGCCTTTGCCGCCCTCGTTGTTTATGGCCTGATTTTCCTCGGGACCAAATGGCTGGATATGGGCTACGCGGCCATATATGCCATGGGTGGTACCATTGCGGTCGTTATCGGAATTGGAGCCTGGATGTATTTCCCGCAATTTCCCGCCGCCATCCCGCAGTCGAAAAAAATCGTTCTGCGCAAACGCTACTGGTTATTCTATGCCCTGACCTTTCTGGCCGGTGCCCGGCGGCAGATTTTTGTTGTTTTCGCCGGTTTTATGATGGTGGAAAAATTCGGCTATGACGTTGCCGCCATTACCTTCCTCTACCTCATCAATCATACCATCAATATTTTTCTGGCCCCGAAAATTGGAAAGCTGGTCGCCCATTGGGGAGAGCGCAAGACCCTTGTGTTCGAATATTCAGGCCTTATTCTGATTTTCACGGCCTATGCCTTTGTGCAGAATGCCACGATGGCCGCCGGTCTTTATCTGCTGGATCATCTGTTTTTCGCCTTCGCCATTGGCATCAAAAGTTATTTCCAGAAAATTGGCGATCCGAGGGATATGGCGTCAACCGCCGGTGTCTCCTTTACCATCAATCATATCGCCGCCGTTGTACTTCCGGTTCTGTTCGGACTCTTGTGGCTGATTTCCCCGATGAGTGTGTTTCTATCCGGCGCTGGTCTGGCGGTCTTATCTCTGATTGCCTCGCTTAATATTCCGCGCCACCCCGAAGCGGGTAATGAGACATTGGTCGGCCCGCGTTATGATAACGCCGGTAATGCGGTTAAGGTCGGCGCCTAAGCCCTATGTCGGCGTATCGTCCCCGTCCTCATCGATAAGGATACGGTTGGCGGCACCGTCCAAATCTTCATACTGGCCGTTTTTCAAGCTCCAAAGAAAGGCGGCCAATCCAAGCCCGCCTAAAAACAATGCCGCCGGGATCAGGAAAACAAGAACGTTCATCGGCTAGCTCCTGCCCTTAAGGCGCAATGAATTCAGACAGACAATCAGCGATGAGGCCGACATGGCGACGGCGGCAATCAGCGGTGTCACAAACCCGGTAACAGCCAACGGCACGGCAATGATATTATAGAAGAAGGCGAGAGAAAAATTCTGCATCACCAGAGAATGAGAAAATTTCGCGACTTTCAATGTTTCTGTCACGGCCAATAAATTCCGCCCCTGAAAGACGAAATCGGCGGCGGTCTGACTGATATCAGCGGCGCTTGAGGGAGAAATAGAGGCATGGGCCGCGGCAAGCGCCGGCGCATCATTAAGGCCATCGCCCACCATCACGACTTTATGTCCGCTGTCCGCCAGGTCTTGCAGGCGGGCGACCTTATCATGCGGTTTTTGTTGAGCTCGCCAACAGCTGATGCCAACGGCAGCCGCCAGTTCCTCAACAACATTTCTGCGGTCCCCGGACAGAAGCTCAACGGCATATCCCTGCTTTTGCAGCCACGACACGGCCTCCGCTGCGCCGGGCCTAAGTTGATCCCGGAACATGAAGCGGACAGGTTTCCGCCCCGTGGCCGCCA
>NVRR01000134.1 GCA_002732675.1 Sneathiella sp.
CTGACTTTATCGGCTCTCCTTCCATGAACTTTTTGCGCTACAACGGCAGCCTGCAAAAAGGCGCAAAGACAGTGGCGTTGAACGGGCAGGAGTTCATCGTCCCCGAGCAATATGAGGAGGCCTACGGCGATCTCGTGTTTGGCGTCCGGCCAGAGCATATAAGCTTTACCGACGACAGCGCCTATCGCGGCCTGGTATTGGCGGCAGAATATTTGGGGACGACCCAGATCATCACGCTGGACACACCCAACGGCAATGTGAAGGCGCGAATTGATGCGAGCCAACCTGTCACGGTGGGGGAGAAGGTGGGGCTGGCCTTTAATCCGGCGACCATCATCTTGTTTGACGAGAAAAGCGGCGGGGCGATCGGCTCCGAGCTAAACAGCGGGGTGCTGGGAAATGGCTGAAGTCATTCTCAAGAATATCTCTAAGTCCTTTGGCGATGTTGTTGCCCTTGACGATGTGTCCATGACCATTCCCGATGGCGCCTTTGTGGTGCTACTCGGGCCGACGGGCGCGGGGAAAACGACGATATTGCGCTTGATTTCCGGGCTGGAAAAACTGGATCAGGGAGAGATTTCCATTGGCGGCCGCGTGGTCAATAAGGAGACCCCGGCGCAGCGCGATGTTGCCATGGTCTTCCAGCAATACTCGCTTTATCCGCATCTGTCGGTGCGGGATAATCTGGCCTTCCCGTTACGCTCTCCGATCTTGAAAACACCGGAAGACGAGATCACACGTAAGGTTATGGAAGTTGCAGAAGTTCTTCAAATTCCACATAAACTGGATAATAAGGCGACGGAGCTTTCAGGCGGAGAGATGCAACGGGTATCCATCGGGCGGGCGCTGGTCCGCGATCCGGTGATCTATCTGATGGATGAGCCGTTAAGCTCGCTCGATGCGAAGCTGCGCACGGATTTACGGATGGAGCTCAAGCGTATTCACGCGAGCCTTGGTGCCACTTTCCTCTATGTGACCCATGATCAGATTGAAGCGATGACCATGGCAACCCATGTCGGGGTTCTTCGGAATGGAAAACTGGTGCAGTTCGGCTCGCCGCGTGAGATATATGAGAACCCGAACAGCGTCTATGTCTCCAGCCGCCTTGGGCTGCCACGGATCAATATTCTCCCGGCGGATTTGTTTGGCACCGCTCCCAATGGTGCGGCTCAGATCGGCCTGCGTCCGGAACAGATCACGCAAGGCTCTGGCAAGGCAGCGGAAGTGATACGGGTAGAGCATTTGGGGGATCAGACGCGCCTGCATTTGAAGCTGGAAGGCCATGACATCACAACTTTGGCCGAGGCGGGCACTGAATATGACGTCGGGTCCGGGGTAAAAATACAGCCCAAGAACCCGCTTTATTTCGATGACAATGGCAACAGGATTTTCTGAGGGTGTCGATATGAACCAATTCATTAATTCAAAAACGACCCTGGTAACGGATGCCATCGATGGACTTATCCATATGTCGGGCGGCGCGCTTGTCCGTCTTGATGGGTATCCGCATATCAAGGTTGTCATTCGTGCCGACTGGGATAAATCGCAGGTCGCCCTGATTTCCGGGGGCGGGTCTGGGCATGAGCCGGCACATGCTGGTTTTGTCGGGCAAGGGATGCTGACGGCGGCAATTTGCGGCGAAGTCTTTGCCTCCCCTTCCGTGGATGCGGTGCTGGCCGGTATTCTGGCGGTCACCGGAGACGCGGGCTGCCTGTTGATTGTCAAGAATTATACGGGCGATCGGCTGAATTTCGGTTTGGCTGCCGAGCGGGCGCGGGCGTTCGGGCTGAAAGTTGAGATGGTGGTGGTCGATGATGATATTGCCCTGCCTGATCTGCCGCAGCCGCGCGGTGTGGCCGGCACGCTTTTTGTCCACAAGATCGCCGGTGCCGCCGCAGCGGAGGGAGCGGACCTGGCCAGGGTCGCCGCCATTGCACAGGACGTCATCGGCGCTGTGTCGTCGATCGGTATGTCACTGGATACCTGCACGGTTCCGGGATCACAAAAGGAAGACCGGATTGCGGCTGGAAAAGCGGAATTGGGCCTGGGCATTCATGGTGAAGCAGGCGTTGAGCAGGTTGCCTTCGAGACCGCCCATGCCGCAATGGCGCAGGTGCTGGAAAAACTCAGTGATAAAATCGGCGTGGGCCCGCATGTGGCCCTGCTGAATAATCTCGGCTCGACGACGCCGCTGGAAATGGCAGTTCTGGCGCAGGAGCTGGCAACGTCGCCCTATGCTACCAACATCAACTTTGTCGTTGGCCCGGCGCCGCTGATGACATCCCTGAACATGCACGGATTTTCCGTCTCCGTGATGCCGTTGTCGGCGGACTGGAAAGCCGCCCTGCAAAGCGACGTCTGTTTGACTGCCTGGCCGACGATGAAGGAGATCAAACCACCTGCGGTGTTGCCTCTTCCCGATGGATTGAGCCCAATACAGCCGATTGCCTCAGAAAACGCCAGAACCAGATCGATAATAGAGGCTTGCTGTGATTTGTTGATCAAGGCCGAGACCAACCTTAATCTGCTGGATGCAAAATCCGGGGATGGCGATACGGGGAGTACTTTGGCTACCGCAGCCCGGGCGCTGAAAAGCAGTCTGGACCGCATGCCGCTGGCGGACCTGACGCAATTATTCCGCGCTGTCGGTAATGAGCTGAGCCAGACCATGGGCGGATCGTCCGGGGTTCTCCTGGCAATTTTCTTCGGCGCCGCCGGTGATGCCTTTGCCAGCGGCAAATCGACCGTAGCGGCTTTGTCGGCGGGGCTAAACCGGATCAGTCAGGTTGGCGGCGCGCTTAAAGGCGACCGCACCATGATTGACGCCCTTGAACCCGCGTTGATGGCGATGCCGGAAGGAATGGAGAACGCGGCGATTGCGGCGAGAACTGGCGCGGATGCCACGGCGAAAATCGGGCGCGCCAAGGCGGGCCGGGCCTCCTATGTTCCCGAAGCGAACCTGATCGGCCATAATGACCCGGGGGCGGAGGCCGTTGCGTTGTTATTTGAAGGGCTTGCCAAAGCACTTGGCGATAACTGAGACGGAGATAATGGGAAAACACGGGCGCGACATAAATTTTAAACCGACGGTCAATGATATTGCCCGGGTGGCTGGCGTCAGCCTGGCGACGGTGGATCGGGTCATTAACCACCGGCCGGGTGTCCGCAATGTCACCATTGAGCGGGTCCATAAGGCCATCAAGGAGTTGGGCTATGTACGCGATACGGCGGCGGCTAACCTCGCGCGGGGACGGGTGTATAATTTTCATTTCCTGCTGCCGGAAAGCAACAACGAATTTGTCGCCATGCTGGAGCAACAAATTTCCGAGCTGTCCGATGTCATGGCGTTTGAGCGGACCAAGCTCAGTTTCGAACGGGTACCCGCTTTTGATCCGCAGGCCATGGCCCGGATTATTTCAAAGATGGTTCCACAGGATGTGGATGGTGTCGCGATTTTTGGCCCGGAGACGCCCTCTGTGCGTGATGCTATCGACCAGATCAAGAAGCACGGCGTCGCTGTGGTTGCGCTGGTGTCGGATTTGCCAAGCTCGGAGAGAGATCATTTCGTCGGGATCGACAATATTGCCGCCGGTCGGACAGCGGGTCAGCTGATGGGGCATTTTCTGGCCGGAGGTCGCAAGAAAGTACTGGTCGTCACCGGCTCCATGTTGGCGCGGGATCATCTGGAGCGTCGTTTGGGTTTCGATCAGGTGATGACGGAGAGTTTTGCGGATGTTGATGTTTTACCGTCGCTTGAAGGGCGGGACGATCCGAAGCTGTTGGAGCGGCTGTTGCCGGACGCGTTTGCAACGACGCCAGACATTGCCGGGGTTTATTCGTCGGCTGCCGGAAATGCGGGTTTGATTAATTTTTTACAGCGAAACGGGCTCGACGATAAGGTTATTGTTGTTGGTCATGAACTGACGTCATTGTCACGCGAGGCACTGGCGCAAGGGACGTTCGACGCCATTATTTCACAGGATACCGGGCATCTGATCCGGAGTACGGTCCGGGTTTTACGGGCGAAAAGCGATAGATTGCCGATCAATATTTCGCAAGAACGCATTCGAATCGACGTCTATTTAAAAGAAAATATGCCGCCGCTTTGCGGCTAGCATTCATGGGAGGGAAAACATGAAAACCATTAAGGGACCAGCGCTATTTCTGGCGCAATTCGCGGGCGACGACGCGCCGTTCAATTCCTGGGACAGCATCACCAAATGGGCGGCAGACTGCGGCTACAAGGGGGTTCAGGTGCCGAGCTGGGATAGCCGCCTGTTTGACCTTGATAAGGCCGCAATTTCCAAGACCTATTGCGATGAATTCAAGGGTCAGGCCGCCGCTAACGGCATTGAGGTAACCGAGCTTTCGAGCCATCTGCAGGGGCAACTGGTCGCCGTGCATCCCGCTTATGATACTGCGTTCGATGGCTTCGCCGCGCCGGAAGTCCACGGCAATCCGAAGGCCCGTCAGGAATGGGCAGTTGATCAGGTCAAAAAAGCGCTGAGTACGTCTAAAAACCTCGGGCTCACGGATCATGTGACTTTTTCCGGCGCGCTGGCCTGGCCCTATATGTACCCCTGGCCGCCGCGCCCGGCGGGGCTGGTGGAAACGGCGTTCGACGAGCTGGCAAAGCGCTGGCGGCCACTCCTTGATCACGCCGAAGACTGCGGCGTCAATGTTTGCTATGAGGTGCATCCTGGCGAAGACCTGCATGATGGTGTGACGTTCGAGATGTTTCTGGAGCGAGTGGATAATCATGCCCGCTGCAACATGCTGTATGATCCATCGCATTATGTGCTGCAATGCCTGGATTATCTCGATCATATCGATATCTATAAAGACCGCATCAAGATGTTCCATGTGAAGGATGCGGAATTTAACCCGACGGGGCGGCAGGGCGTCTATGGCGGCTATCAGCCGTGGGTTGATCGCGCCGGGCGCTTTCGCAGTCTTGGCGACGGGCAGGTGGATTTCGTCGGTATTTTCTCCAAAATGGCGGCCAATGATTTCTCTGGCTGGGCCGTTGTCGAATGGGAATGCTGCCTGAAGCACTCCGAAGATGGCGCCCGCGAAGGGGCGCAGTTCGTCAAAGACCATATCATCCGCGTTACCGAGCGGGCCTTTGATGATTTCGCTGATGGCGGCACCGACGAGGAGGCCAATCGCAAAATGCTGGGGATCTCCTGATGGCCATTGAAGGACGCCATGAAAGCCATGGCGGGCGCATCCGTCTCGGCATGGTTGGCGGCGGCAATGATGCCTTCATCGGTGGCGTGCACCGTATCGCGTCACGCCTGGACGATAAATTTGTTCTGGTGGCTGGGGCGCTATCGTCGACACCAGAAAAGGCACGGGAATCCGGTGAAGTCTTGGGGTTGGCACCGGATCGGATTTATGATGATTTCAAGCAAATGGCCATCCGGGAAGCCCGGCTTAAAAACGGCATAGAGGCGGTTTCCATTGTCACGCCAAACCATGTCCACCTCGCTGCTGCCCGTGAATTTCTTAAGCGCGGTATCCATGTGATCTGTGACAAACCCCTCACGTCAACTTTGCCGGACGCCAAAAAACTGGTGAAAGCGGCGGAGGCGTCCGAGGCGCTGTTTATCCTCACTCATAATTACACAGGCTATCCCATGATCCGGCAGGCGCGGGAGATGATCGCAAATGGCGACCTTGGCAAGATCCGGGTCGTTCAGGCGGAATATGCGCAAGATTGGCTGACGACCGCGCAGGATTTCAAGCAGGCGGAATGGCGCACGGATCCGGCGCGGGCCGGGGCCGGGGGCTCCACTGGCGATATCGGCACCCATGCCTTTAATCTGGCGAGCTTTGTCACCGGGTTGGAGCTTGAAAGCCTCGCCGCTGATCTGCAAGCCTTTGTTGAGGGGCGCGAAGTGGATGACAACGCCCACGTGATGCTGCGCTTCAAAGGCGGTGCGCGCGGTATGCTCTGGAGCTCTCAGGTCGCGCCCGGCAATGAAAACGGCTTGCGCTTGCGTATCTATGGGGAGAAGGGCGGTCTGGAATGGGCGCAGGAGGATCCCAATTATCTGTGGCATTCACCATTCGAAGAACCCAAACGCCTGATCACCCGGCAGGGCGCCGGAGCGGGCAGCGCCGCCGAGCGCATGAGCCGTATTCCGCCCGGTCACCCCGAAGGCTATCTTGAAGGCTTCGCCAATATCTATGGGGAAGCCGCGGCGGCGATACTGGCGGCTAGGGATGGCAAGAAACCACCAGCTGATGTCATCTATCCTGACGTCTATGATGGGCTGAAAGGCGTGCAGTTTATTGATGCCTGTGTGCGTTCCTCGGCGCGCAACGCCGCTTGGGTCAGCCTGGGTTAGGGAGCGGACATGTATCTCGGTCTTGATCTTGGCACATCCGGTTTGCGGGGGCTTCTTGTCTCCGCCGACGGCCATGCCGTGGGAGACGCGTCCGCCACCTACGATGTCCAATATCCGAATGAGGGATGGTCAGAGCAGGATCCGGAGGATTGGGTAAAGGCCTGTCGGTCTGTTATGTCCTCATTGTGCCATAAATATTCTAAAGAATATAGGTCGTTGAAAGGCATTGGCGTTGCCGGGCATATGCACGGCGCGACCTGCCTAGATGACGCCGGTAAAGTTATCCGGCCCTGCATTCTCTGGAACGACACGCGGGCGGCGAAAGAAGCGGCGGAGCTTGACGGGCAGCCCGCATTCCGCGCCGTTTCCGGTAATATTGTCTTTCCGGGCTTCACGGCGCCGAAGCTCCTGTGGATGGCGCGGCATGAGCCCAATAACTTCGCCCGCGTGGCCAAGGTCCTGTTGCCGAAAGATTATCTGGTCTATTGGCTGACCGGCGAACTTACCTCGGAAATGTCTGACGCCGCCGGGACCAGCTGGCTCGATGTCGGCAAGCGTGACTGGTCGGAGGCCTTGATTAAAGGATCGGGTATGCGCCTGGATCAGATGCCGACGGTGATGGAAGGCTCCGACGTGGTCGGGCCGGTACGCCGCGAGATTGCATCGGAATTGTCCTTGCTCGCGAATGTCGCTGTGGTCGCTGGTGCGGCGGATAATGCGGCTGCGGCCTGCGGTATCGGCGCGTTTCGTGAAGGGCAGGGGTTCGTCTCCCTCGGCACGTCCGGTGTGCTGCTGGCGGCCAAGGACAATTATGCGCCGGAGCCCGCCAGCGCCGTTCATACTTTTTGTCATGCGGTACCGGGAAAATGGTATCAGATGGGGGTGACTTTATCGGCGACGGACAGCCTTAACTGGCTCGCCGAGACATTGGGGACGAAAGCCGAAGATCTCGCGAAAAACCTTCCCGATAGCGTGACGGGACCCTCATCTGTTCGTTTCCTGCCCTATCTCTCCGGGGAGAGGACACCGCATAATGATGCGGCGGCGCGGGGTGCCTTCATTGGTCTTTCTAAAGCCAGCAACGCCGAAAGTCTCTGTCAGGCGGTGATGGAAGGTGTTGGCTTTGCCCTTCGCGACTGTCTTGAGGCGCTTAAAAGCACTGGCACGGACTTGCCGAGTGTGCTGGCCATTGGCGGTGGCTCCAGCTCGCCTTTCTGGCTGCAAACCCTTGCCAATATCCTGAACATTCCATTGCATCTTCCGGCCAAGGGAGATTTTGGCGCAGCACTCGGCGCGGCGCGGCTTGCCATGCTCGGCGTCAGCGGCAGGCTATCCGCCGAGGTCATGGTTCAACCATCCATCCAACAGAGCTTCGAGCCCGACCCCCATTTCACCGCAGCCTATGACGCGGCCTATCTTAAATATACCAAAAGCTATAGCGCTTTGAAGGAGCTGATGTGAGCACAGGATTTTTCCCCACCGAAAAAATTGCCTTCGAAGGGGAGGGCAGCCGAAACCCGCTGGCCTTCCGACATTATGATCCCGACGAGATTGTTCTCGGCAAACGCTTGGCGGATCACCTTCGCTTCGCTTGCGCCTATTGGCATTCCTTCGCCTGGCCGGGCGACGACCCGTTTGGTGGGCAGACTTTTAACCGCCCCTGGTTCCCCGACCGGATGAGCGATGAGATGGCGGCGGCGAAGCTGAAAGCCGACGTGGCGTTTGAGATGTTCACGACCTTGGGCGCTCCATACTTTTGCTTTCATGACGTCGATGTGCGCCCTGAGGGCGATAGCTTCGCGGAGAACACCAAAAACCTCAACGTCATTGTCGACCTGTTTGAAGAGAAAATGGCGGCGACCGGTGTGAAACTGCTCTGGGGGACCGCCAATCTCTTCTCCCACCGGCGCTATATGTCGGGCGCAGCGACAAACCCTGACCCGGATGTGTTCGCTTATTCCGCAGCGACCATCAAGACTTGCATGGATGCGACACATCGGCTCGGCGGGGAGAACTATGTGCTGTGGGGCGGACGGGAAGGCTACGAAACACTGCTCAATA
>NVRR01000135.1 GCA_002732675.1 Sneathiella sp.
AACGACAAGATCGCTGAACTCGAAGGCAACAACCAACCCGACTTCTTTGATCCTGACAGTGAAATCCTGACCAACAACCTGTTCGGCGTTGATGTGAATTCCGAAAGCGTCGAAATTGCCAAGCTTTCGCTTTGGATCAAGACCGCGCGGCGCGGCAAAGTGTTGGATAGCCTGGATGAAAACATCATGGTCGGCGATAGTCTGATCGAGGACTCAAATTACGCCTATCTTGACCACGCATTCACATGGCAAACCGCTTTTCCTAAAATCTTTGCCGACGGTGGCTTCGATATTGTACTGGGCAACCCGCCCTATGTGCGGATGGAATTTCTCAAATCCATGAAACCCTACCTTGAAAAACGGTTCGAGGTGGTTTCAGACAGGGCCGATCTCTACGCCTATTTCTTTGAGCGTGGATTAAATCTGCTGAAAGAAGGTGGACGCATGGGTTTCATCTCGTCTTCGACCTTTTTCAAAACTGGTGCGGGCAAACCTCTGCGTGAATTTCTATTGAACAAAGCAACCTTGGAAACCATTGTCGATTTCGGTGATTTACAGGTCTTCGAGGGCGTGACCACCTATCCCGCCATTCTCACCATGCAACGCGGTGCCGCCCCTAAAAACCACGATCTACAATTCTGGAATGTAGCAGAGCTTCCCGCCTCAAACTTTCGCGCCACATTTCGCGCATTGGCTGGCCCATATCCACAAACAGCCCTGACAGCAGGGTCATGGGAGTTGGAAAGCCCTGCCTTGCGCGAATTGCGCGCCAAAATACGGGAAGGAAAACAAACCCTAAAAGAGGTTTACGGATCGCCATTACGAGGTGTTGTAACAGGCCTGAACGCCGCCTTCGTTATTGATACCGCAACCAAAGAACGCCTATGCGCCCAAGACCCAAAATCGGTTGAACTACTAAAGCCGTTCTTGGAAGGCAAAGACCTAAAGCGCTGGCGGGCTGAGCCGCGCGGACTTTGGATTATCTACATCGCCAAAAACCGTATTGCGATTGATGACTTCCCCGCCATTAGAGATTGGTTATTACCATTCAAAGAAAAGCTGGAAAAGCGTGCTACCAAGCAGGAATGGTTTGAGTTGCAGCAGCCACAGGAAGCCTATTCTGGACCGTTCTCAAAGCCTAAAATTTCATACCCGCATTTCAGTTCATCACAACTATTCAGTTTTGAAAATACAGGCGCATTTTCCAACGACAAATCATATTTCATTCCCAGCTCAGACAAATTTTTACTCGGTTTGTTGAATAGTTCTACTCTTTGGTTGATTGCATCATCAATGGCTCCTGCCGTACGGGGCGGATACCATGAACTCCGAGTTCAATATATGGAAACCCTTCCTATCCCTGCCGCCACTGATAAACAAAAGGCTGCGCTCGCGCCCCTCGCCGAAACCTGCCAAACCCACGCCGAAGCCCGCTATGCCCTGCAAGAAGGTTTGCGCCGCCGTATCCCCGATCTCTGTCCGCCAGAGCGTGATTCCAAGCTGAACACCAAGCTAAAAGAATGGTGGCTTCTGCCCGATTTCGCCGCCTTCCGCGCCAACGTCAAGAAATGCTTTAAGGCCGACGTCCCCCTATCCGAGCGCACAGACTGGGAAGATTGGATCACCCACGACAAGGCCGAAATCCACCGCCTCAGCGGTGAGATCACCAAACTGGAAGCTAAGATTAACAAACAGGTCTACGCCCTGTTTGACCTGACCGATGACGAGATCACGCTGCTTGAGGCCAATATATGACTCGGCTACATGTTGCGCCCAATGGCAGCCTGACCGACTCAAAAGGTGCGACGCTTGCACCTGCCGAGATCGCTGACACCCGTTTGCATGTGCCGCATCTGGCCCCGCACATTCTGACCCTTACGCTGCCAAAAGGTGATAGAGTGAACATGCTAATCGGCTATTCCTCGCACTGCTGGACACGCACCTTCGATGATACCCTTCACACGGGGCAAGTGCGAATCATGGACGGCATCCGCCCTCGTGCATTCTGCCCCGACCGCTATGCGGCTTCAACTGACCTTCACGGCTTACTGGACAACCTGCACCGCAACCGGCTGTATTTGACGCCCTCAGACCGAAACTTTGGCTCCTACAATGCCACTACCATCTTACCAGATGGCACCGCCTACACCGCCTTTTTCACATTAAAACTGCATAAGGGCCGCTTTGATGGTATCCGGCACAAACTGCGCCTTTACGTCGAAAGCGCCCACCACAGACCCCAGCCGGAACCCGGGCAAAAAGTGAATGTTGCGGTTATTGTTAGCCAAGCCCTAAAGGGTGATAAGGTGAAATATTTTAGACGCTAGAAAAGCCGAAGGGGCTACTAATAAAAGCAACCCCTTGGTTATCTCGACAATCTCTTAGGCTTAAGCCATATCCACTATTCCAGTTGGACAATTCACATTGCGGAAGGAACCTTGCAGTCGATCTGGTGTCCTTGAGGTCTATATAGGCATAATGCCGTTAATAGTCAATTAATTCTGAATAGGCGTTGCTACTGCTCCAAATAAACCGGCGCTTTTTCTTAGCACCATCAAAAATGGGGGGATTACCCTGGCATTCACTGAAAAATTCAAAGAATGTACAGCTTTCTGTGCCCTATGATAAAGTCCAATTTTTTAATAAACTCCAATTCGGCAAATTTCTTCGCTTTTGGGAATTGTGTAACTGGAGAGAGCTGAAACTTTGCCTCTGCACGCTAACTACTGGCGGAAATTAATATCTCTAATTGTAACACAATCTCAGTCAACCCTTCCTTCTCTGCGCCGGAAACAACAAAGTTAAGGAAATCGGTTAGATCTTCGATTGTGGTGCTTAACTTCCATTGTGCAGCCCCTTCTGATGCAACCTTTTCCATAAGGCCCTTCGCCAAATTAATATCGCTAGCGCGCAGTGCTGCACCTAATAAAGTGGGTCGTGTCCAGTCATCATCTTCGCCCAGATGAATGGCGCGTTGGCAAGCTGCAACCACCAGATAGTCAAGTCGATGCGCTTGATCTAGATCATCGCCCGTGGCGCGCGCCGTCAAAAGTAATGGCAGATTGCATGAACAGTAATATTCGTTGAAATCCAACATCATCCCAGCGTGATACGCTTCGATAGCCTTATTCAGAAAGGAACGCTCTGCCATTAAAGGGGGTGATTCCCCTGCATCCATCCGCGCTTTCCTCACGTTGCGCCAAAGCTTCTTGTAGCGTCCGCCTAAAAGGCCCATGCGTTCTGGTGTGGCCCCAGCAATTTCGATTAACGCTTCCAAATGAGCAGCCGCTTGCGCATTATCTCCGTTCTTTGACAATGCAAGCAGGCGTTGTTCTTGCAGAAACGGTAGTTCCCGTACATCTTGGCTAAGATCATCAATAAATGATACCATTGCAGGCCAATCCTCCAAAAGATCACGAATGTGGATTACCATTTCTACTGCCGCGTGAGGCAGTTGTAATGATGCAGAACCGCGCAAGTCTTTCATTTTTTGCTGAATCAATGCCTTCTGTTCAGACTTATCTACATTTAGTCTGATGGCACGTAAATCGGCCTGAAAGGCCGCGAGTCGCAACGCTTCTTCTCTAAACACTGTTCGGTCACCGCCTGACCAACCAGCACGAGGATCGTCCACATATTCAAACCAAGGCGTTTTAGAGGTTCTTAATTTTGCTATGGCGTTTCTAACGTCGCTGCGAATGACTTCTGCATGGTCGTCAGATACGTCGCCATCTGGCAAGTCGTACCGAACAGTTGTAAATTGATCAATGTCGAACAATTGCTTGGACCATTTTGCTGCAAATAGAATGCAGCCAGTATCGCGCGCAGCATGTCTCAGTCCGACTTCGTAATATACATTGCCATTAGGAAGGCTCACGTCAGCCAAAACCAGGTCAGCATAAGCTAAGCGCTCGACCATATCCTTCACAATGACAGATCCGACGTCGAAGTCAGCGCGTACTGGAGTATAGCCAGCATCTTCGATCGCCGGACGATAGGCTTTATCCCAAAGCGCATCAAAATTCACATGACCTGGGGCTCCGTCCCTGGCACCGATTACGCGTTTGGTCTGAAACGGCATTGCGATAAAGCAGACTGGTCGAAGTTCTTTGGACGTGTTCATTGCTCAATTCCCCTGTTATTACTCTCCTGAGCTGTACCAACTAATATCTTTTTCTCTTTAACAATTACGTCTTATGATGGATTCAAATAGTCGGATTAGGCTTTCTGCACTCTGGAACATGTAAGCGCCAATACCATAGACAAGATCTTGCATTCCTGCTTCGCTCCTTATGGCATGAACTCAGGAAACTGTGCTGCCAGATCGACCTGCTTGCCGAGCTGAATACCAACACGCTTCATATCAGCTACGGCTGCCACATTATCTAACGTAAGTGATGCTGGATTTATGTCTCCGAGCGCCATGCCCTTTAAGGCAATTACAGACGTTTCTATATCGTATCGTGCATAGATGAACTGTCGTTCTGTATTAGTATTTGGATCAGGGATCATAGTTCCAACTTCGCGATCCAAGGGCTGCCCCGCTCTGCAGCGGCCAATTGAGCGGCAGGTAAGATCGTTGGCTATTGCAAAACCACGCATCAATTCGCCGGGGATAGTTACCGCTGTTTGCAATAGGCTCTCGCCATTTACATGAGGGCTAGGCAGCAAACGATAGTTGTAACTTGTACCAACCGAAACGATCATCATTTTGTCTTCGCCAGTGGGCCAACCACATTTATATTCTGGAGCCGTCGCCATTTGAAACATCATAAATGATGGGTTGTTGTATGGGGTCACTCCACCATCTTCAAAATAGAACTGCTTGTCTGGATCTTTTGGATCCCACGGTAGCCGCTCGGGAGCGAAATAAGTTGGTGCGGCGGCGCTTGCTCTCACAACTTGCCATAAAGGAATCTGAAGATTGCAGTCAGGGCGGTTAACATCGTTATAGAAGGAACGTGGATTGGTGCTAATCGGCCAGGGGCTGTCTGTCTCAACATTGCGTGTGATCATCAGCAAATGTTTGTCACGCGATAGCTGTCCGGACACTTGTAGCTCAAATATACTTTTTTCCGAGAATTCCTTTTTCAAACGTGCAGTTAGTTTCTCGTGGGAATACTTGCTACGCATCCGCCCAGCAACGCGGGAAAGAATACTCTTTTTGTCAAAAATATTTTCGCCTTCTTCAATATATATAGCCTCAATCTGATCGACGCTCATTCCAAGAGATACGCCTGCGGCAATAATTGCCCCTGTACTAGTGCCTGCAACATAATCAAAAAAGGCATTCAAACGCAGATCGGGATCTCCACTAATATTGCGTAACTGCGCCTCCACTTGACGCAAAGCTCCAAGGGATATTACCCCTAAAATTCCACCGCCATCCAGTGAAAGCAATCGTTTTTGGTTTGGATTGAACATCAAATTACTCCGTGGGGTAGAGGTACTGACGCAGCAATTTTGATCTGTGAAAAATCACGCCTAATTTGTATCATAACTTTCTCCGATCAAGTGCCCTATCTAATTCATCAAACCCACGCTCCGAACCACTATTAAAATCAATATATGGTGTTCCAGCTATCGCAAGTGTGGGCCCCATTGGCTTGGCCTTTAGCAAGAAAACTGGTCTTCCAACCTCTTCCGAGAAAAAGTACTCCCTGACCGTCCATTTCGAACCCTTCCAGTCCTCGGACAAGACCGAAAGTACAGCGGTCGAGTCCAAAATAGCGCTTTCGAGTTCAAGAAAAAGTTGTCCATGGTAGTCTCTCTTGCTCTCTACATAGTCCCAATACGCATAATCACGGTGTTTTAGAAATTCCCGCAGCTTAACAACAAAGTCTAAATCTTCCTCAGCATAACTTAGGAAAACGTACCCTTTTGATTTTTGCTTTGGTTCTTCAGATGTTCCCACTAAGTGGATATCTTCAGCGAGCCGCCTAACAATCGAATCCGCTGCTTGATCAACACCCATTCTCAGATCAAGCCAATGAGTCAATTTCAAATCTGATGGTTTGAACTTATTTCCGGAATCGTCGATAGCTACAACAATAATTGGCTTTCCACGTTCAATGAAAGCCGCGATTTCTCGCTCCATCCATTGTGATTTACTTGAATTGGCACTGATGAAATATAGGATGGCTGAAGCTGATTTCATGCCAGATTCAATGGCTTCTTGCCAGTCTTCTCCTGGCGCAATTTCATTGATATCCTGCCAAACTGGAAGGCCTCGAGAGCTCAACGCTGCCACAAATTGATTCACGATCAGCTTATCGCGGTGAGAGTAGCTAATATATAAATAACGGTTAGACATTTGAGGCCAACAAATACGGCAATGTACTTAGCAAGGGCCTAGGCTTTAATTGCATTGTACAAAGACCTGTAATTCGCATCGACCGTAGAATGTGCTTTTTGGATCAGTTCAATTGGTGCTCGTTGTGTTGCCCGAGATCGCACCGCGATTACTCGCGTGCCAATACTGACGGCGTAATCAATTTCTTTCGTTACCCAATCGCTTTGTGCTGTAAACATACGGGCCGGTACAAGCAAAACCGAGCTTTGTTTTATTCTAGTCTGGATCGCTGCTGCAAGAAGGCGAGGGCCGGTGAGTAGTGTTCCCTTGGTATCAAGTACAGGATTGTGATCCGGAATACTGTAGTCGACATAGTCAAAATCGGCGTAACCGTCCCTTGCAGCGTCTAACATTCTGCGAATGGCCCAATAAGTTTCATTGTAGGCCCATGCATGGCTAATAAATGTTCTGTATTTCAAAATCTCACCTCAAACTGAGTTATTATAAATGATCCTTCAGATGCTTCCATTTGATCAAGTTAATTGATTTGTTCCCTTTTACTGCGTCCGGCAAACTCCGTGGAGGTTTATCACCCTTGTGTACCGCAATTACTCGTTTGTTGAGCTCAATGGATTTTTGAACTTCCCAGTTCACCCAATTGCTGTTCTTGGTCTGATCTGATACATATACGACAGTCGTCGAAGATTGCTTGATGCGCTCAGTAATCTGCCGCTTGATGTAGTCTGCATTTTTACTATTAAAAGCGTCCTTTACCGACCAATCATTGAACTCAATATCAGAATTTTCATTTTTCGCCTGCCCCCGAAGCAAGTTGACTTCATTAGCATCTTCGTAGGCAAAACTAATGAACACATTTTTTCGCCCACTGTTGTTCAACCGATCTTTAGCCTCTTGTAGTAATTTGTCCACGTTGCCAATATTGCGATAACCGCCAGTTCCGCCGCCTCCCATATCATACGCCTCCTATGTCAAATTCTTTGCAAGCAATACACACTCCACATGGGGTATCGGAGCCCACGTGGCATGAATAAGTCTGGCCAATATTTTTAGCCTCGGCCATAGCGATCACTTCTTGTTTTGAAAACGCCATTAAGGGGGCCCTGATTGAAATCGACTGCCCAACTGCCAAGCTTAGGAAGCTCTCAGCTTTCTCGAGATAATCTTTTGTTTGGTCAGGAAATAGATGGAACCGTTCGTCTAAGAGACCAATCATGATGGTATTAGCATCAATCGTTGCCGCATATGAGGCGGCACTAAGTAAGAATAGACTATTGCGTCCGGGAGTGAAAGCGCGATCGACTATGTGAAGATTGGAATTTGTTAACCCTGAAGGAACCAGTTCGCCGAAACCATTTAGGTCCGCAATAACTGGTTTACGAAGGTTGTTTTTTTCCATTGCCGCTATGCTGTGGCGCAATTCAGTCTTTGCTGCTAATTGACCGAAGTCAACAAACAAGGGGAACACTTCGTAACCTTCTTCGGATGCAAGGAGCGCCAAAAGGGTGGAATCCAACCCACCAGATGCCAAAACTACTGCACGCATTCGGATACCCTCCTGCCAGCAGCTTTCATTGTAATCCAAATGGCCAAATCCAATGCATCTGCCCGTATGTTCTGCCGCGAAGAATATGACAAAAACTTTGCCTCAATATCTTCGTACTGCCTCCAAGAAGCAGGCATGTTTGCAAGCTCAGTAAGTCCAACTAGCTGCAAGTATTTCAAGATGTGCCTATCTAGAACTGCTATCTCTTGGCCGTAACCGGTGCAGCTGAATAGGAAGCTGGTTTGCTTTGGGCCAAGCCCTGGAACCAGATCCGCCATCAATTTCCTATTTTTGAAGACACATTCTGGCTTGTCGAGCCAAGCAACCGTCACATTCAAAATCGACGCCTTATCCGCGAATATCGCGTTCAGCCTCTTCCGAGTTTGGTTTGGAAACCTGTGACGCGAGGAAACAATATTAATCGTTTGAGGGCTGGGATC
>NVRR01000136.1 GCA_002732675.1 Sneathiella sp.
GTTCAGAAAACCCACTGCCGGATGATGTTGGAGCACCTTTCAGCAAAAGACCAAGATGTCTTTATTCAGCTTATTTCTAAAATCGCACAAATCGAAACTTGAATAATACGAATTTCGTATTATATTCCCGTTCATGCAAAACACGTGAATAGGATTAATCATGACAGCGGTACATATTATTACAGGCGCAACCTCAGGGCTGGGACTGTCTGTCGCCAAGCGGCTGGCGGAAAAGACAGGTGATTTGATTATAGCGGGCGCAAGAAACCCTGCGGGAACCGATGCGCTGAAGCGTATGGTTTCGGCCGGGCGGCTTGACGTGCTGCGGCTTGATACTGCATCGCCTGATTTGGTAAAGAACTTTGTAAGTGAAATTAAAGATCGCCTGGGTGACCAAAAGATTGCGTCCTTGTCCTGCATCGCGGGGCTTCAAATTCTGGGGCCGCAAAAGCTGACTGCAAATGGGATCGACGAAACCTTTGCCACCAACGTGATGGGTCATGTGCACCTTGTCGATGGGCTTCGCGATCATCTTGCCCCGGGAGCTAGTGTCATTACGATAGGTAGCGGAACGCATGATCCAAATAATAAGCTTGCAAGTCGTGCCGGGTTTGCCGGTGCAGACTTCACCACCGCACATGCTGCCGCAATGGGGGAGACCACAAGGCCTGAGCGAGATGAGCGAGGCCGTGCGCTTGATCGCTACGCGACGTCGAAACTCTGCGCAATCTATCATGCCGCCGCCGCCGCAGGTGAACCGGCGTTTTCCAATGTTCGTATCTATTGCTTTGATCCTGGCCTCATACATGAACGTTTTAGTATGGCCCGAGCCGACACCGCTTCGGTGAGCGCATAGAGGAAAAACAGGAATGCTAATCCGTGGATTAGCCCCATTATTTTTGTTGCAACGGGCATATCGAAAACGCGCTTTAGAGGAACGGCAACAAGCACGAGCAACAGAAGGGCTGCACCTTCACTTGCTACGGCGAAGCGTAAAAGTGAAGGGTTTGGTTTGACATCAGACATCGTTGAGGGTGTCTTCGATTGTCGTCAGTCTGGCTTTTGCGTTTGCCAGGTCACTTTCCAGACGTGCAAGCCTTTCCTTCGAATTGTGATCTTCCAGGCTGCTACGTGCCGCACGGGTGCTCGCGAATGCCCTGATGGTAACCACTGCGATTATTGTCGCAAGCATGAGAACCATTATCCACGGAAATAAACTTCCATCAAAACTTGAAGTGGTATTCATTTTTTATCCTTTGTCTGATTCAATTTTGCATGGCTGGGCAATGTCAGCGAGGAGGCTACTTCTGCCAGCATTTTTGGGTTTACCTCCAAGGAGAACGGAGTGACGGACAGCATGTTCATCGCTTTGCCATCATCGCTTAGCTTCATCTTGGATTTTATCAGTCCCGCCGCTTCCAGTTTTCTTACATGCAGAATAAGCAGCGGGCGCGAAATGCCGACCATTCTGGCAAGCTCCGAAACATGAACAGCCCCATTTTTGTGCAACAGAGCCAAGGCCCGAATGCGCAATGGATGCGCAAGGGCGGCAAGGTTGGTCACTAAGTCGTCGCCTGTCATTAACATTTCCCAATTTTTATATGTAAGTATTTTATTACATATGAAATATATTTAAGTCAATGTTTATGCCGGCGCGTCTTGTAGAAAATTTTGAACCGTTTGAATTGGTCTTCTGCTTTCTGATGACGTTTGTTGCCAATCCCACCTTGGATATGTCAAATGGCCCTAAAGGAGGATGGCGGAACATAACTGCTTATCAAGCTGTTGCACGGGGTTGGATGCTTCAAACGGTGCGGGATATCGCATAAATGGTCCGCTTTGGCCTCAGCGCCGTCGACCTTGATTGAATAGCCGAAAGATAGCTAGGGGCCGAAAGCGACAGTCTAAGTCAAAAACCAAATATCTCGAATGGGCTAGGATTTGTCATAAACTGCTCCACCGTTAAGCATCCCCACTTTCATCGCGGGGCTAATTGCAATTAGCTGTAAATCTACTGGACGGGTACAGAAATCTGGTACAGGATTCAGCATTGCAAGGAGGTTACCTAACTATAACTCTTTGATATGGTTGCGATGGCTCCCAAGGCTAAACGCCATTAAATACCTTTTCTTATCGAGAAAAGCACCGCAAGGAGCACTACCGAGCCGCCAACAAATGTTGCGAAGTTTGGAATTTCGGTAAAAACCAGGAACGCGAGAACCGGAGCGAGAGGGGTTTCGAGGGAACTTAAAAGAGCAGTCTGGCCGGATGGAACGCGCTTAGAGCCTTCTGCTAAGGTGACTGATGCAATTGCAAATAACAATCCGAATGCAGATAGAATATAGATTTCTGAGGATTCAATCTCAAATGGAGCACCGAATAACAGTCCGAAAGGCAGCAACAGGACCGATGACAGTACGGCGGGGCCCGCCCCGGGTGTCTCCGGATATTTTCGATATATAACCATGATCAGCGCCATAGCGGTAGTCATCACCAGGGCTAGCAAATCGCCGTTGATTCTGACCTGACCAAGAGACCCCGAAACAATGATGGCTACACCCAAAAGCGCGCCACCACATCCTACTATCATCCGCCGTGATATTTTTTCGCCAACTACAAACCAGGCGAGGAGCGCAGCGATAAGGGGTGAAACCGCATAGATAAGGGAAACATTGGCAATGGAGGTGAGCTTGAAGGACGAGATGAAGGCCGCTGTCCCCAAAGCGCCTATCACAGCGATCGCCAACCCACTATAACCCATACCGGGAAAATCATGCCGTACCGTTCCCCGGCTCATTATCCAGGCAGTCGTGAAAGCCGCGGCAAAGAAGCCTCTCCAGAATATCACTTCCCATGATCCAGCCTCTACACCCTTGGTGAACAAACCCGCCGTGCTGAAAGTTACGGCCGAAATAACAATAAGGAAAGTTCCTATGTAATATTCAGTTAGCGTATCTCTGGTCATGAAGGCAGCTGGCAGTTGCCGGAGGCGGAAAGCTCAAAATTGGGGTTCAAAGACTCCTCCATCGGGTTAGGGCTGGTCCGCGGACATCCCAGATTATGCTATAGAATTATTTGTCTATAAGGTTGCCTTCTTCCGCTAATGTCAGCGTAAGACAGTATTGAATTATTGAAAGAATAGTATTACCAATGGCGATCAACAAACGAGAAGATCTACACGTATTTGTTAGATAAATTTGGGTATAGACTATGGCTCGATCGCTTCCACCTCTCAATGCTCTTAAAGCGTTCGAATCAGCTGGCCGACATCTCAGCTTCACCAAGGCGGCGGCGGAGCTAAATGTAACACCGGCTGCGATCGGTCATCAGGTCAAGGCACTCGAGGAATTGCTCGGCGTGCCACTGTTTTACCGCCTGACCCGGGCGCTGCGCCTAACTGAAGCTGGACAAGCGAGCCTACCGACGCTCGGTCAGGGCTTCGACAAAATGGCCCAAGCGGTTAAGCAGATGCGCGCCCACTGCGACAGTGGGGTGCTGACCATCAGCGTCAGCCCCGCGTTCGGCGCCATGTGGCTGGTGCCTCGACTAGAGCATTTCCGCAGGCGGCACCCGGAGATCGAAATCCGCATCGACGGTACCGACCGTCTCGTCGATCTGGCGCGCGGCGACGCCGATGTGGCACTTCGTTACGGTCCCGGCGGCTACAATGGGATGCGTACCGATTGGCTGTTCAGCCAGCTCAACACACCAGTTTGCAGTCCGGCGCTGTTGAACGACAGGCATCCGTTGCACAAGCTTGACGATCTGCGCCACCACACCCTGCTGCATATCGACTGGAAAGACGCCGATGCAAGCTGGCGCATGTGGTTGCTTGCGGCCGGTTTACGCGATATCGACCCGGCTCGCGGACCGCGCTTCTCCATGGAAAATATGGCCGTGCAGGCTGCGCTCGACGGTCATGGCGTGGCGTTGGTCGGAGATATTCTGGTTGCCGACGACCTCGCCGCCGGTCGCCTCGTGCGCCCTTTCGACGCGAGCCTCAGCACGCCGCTCACCTTCTCCTACTATTTGCTGAGCACTGAAGTTAGCGCCGGACAGCCCAAAGTCTCGGCTTTTCGCAACTGGCTGATCGAAGAGGCGCATGCCGCGCGTCCGGAGGCTAGCGAGGTACCATGAGATTGGGCAGAACTTTTGCAGTAGCTATGACAGTCTTTGGAGGAAGACTCGCAAGAGCTCTTTTTAGACTCTATCTGTCAGTTTGCTTGCGATGGTTCGGAGTCCATGCCAATGCTGCCTTTGGCGCGATGAGTTTAGACAGGTGCAATAATTTTCGACAGATATTGTTACGTTCCCTTTCCGATTTAGTACTCATCGGCCGCGTCTGAACGTCTCACCAGCTAAGGTTAAATCTAGCGCCAAATTGTGAAGTCTGTATGGCCCGTTTTGGCACATAGCAGAAAAATAAAAGACGCAGAAATAATGTCCGCCGCGAGGGCCAAAAGCAGACAAAATTATCCGTGTCACAAACCTATCACAATTGCTGATGAATAAGGACGAAACTCGGGGAGCATGGGAGACAACTGATTCAAAAAGACACCTTATTTTCTCTATCGTTGAGTCTCCTCACCTTTCCTCTTTATCTGAATCAGTTGGAGCCGGATATACGTCATGCGATGCTTGGAAATACGGGAACCCTGATCTCGTTTCGGGTGGGGGCGGAAGATGCACCATTTCTTGCCGGAGAGTTTGCACCAAATATCACAGCTCAGGATCTTATCAACCTGCCTAACTATGACATGTATATAAAGTTGATGATTGACGGCATGCCCAGCAGGCCTTTCAGCGCAAGTCCGCTTTTAGCTGTTGAATCATCAAGCATGCAAAAAACCTGATAACACTATGAACATCCATGCCTCTGTATGTTCTAAATTTAAGATAAATCTCGTCACCTTGCACTTACGGGCACTTTCAAGGAAAGCGCAAATTTAGCTAAGCCATTGAAAATAGTGGTGCCGCTGGGGTGACTTGAACACCCGACCTACGCATTACGAATGCGGTGCTCTACCAGCTGAGCTACAGCGGCACATCTGGATTTGCGGCAACATATAATAGGTCAGGTGGCCAAGAGCAAGCATTTCATTGCACTGCCTTAATCGCATTTATTCGTCGGCCACGACCTCTATTTCCTTGACGACTTCAGCCTCAATGGCGCCGGCGACCTGGGGACCTCGGTCGGCAAGCCGCCAGGTAAAGCTGTCGAAACTGTCACAGGACGGGCAATGCGCGCTCCAGCTTTCTTCCTGACGGCCGCAACTGTCGCAAATCCACAACGGGTCCTGCGGTGCCGCTGCGCTTTTCAGGATCCATTCGCGGGCGGCGATAGCATCGGCATTGGCTTTTTCCTCCAGCTCCGCCAACATATAATAAATACTCGCCGATGGCTGATCCCCACCGGCTTTCATCAGATGGTTCCGGGCCGGACCCCAGTCGCTGGAGGCAAGGGCAGCCTGCGCCAGCATCAAATGGGTTTCGACATGATCGCGATTATGCGGAGCGACGGTTTCTTCTGCCCGGCGAAACCAGTCGGGCGATTGCTCGCCACTATTGCTGAGGCGAATTACCTCCGCCAGGGCACGATGCGGCGCCTGTTTCCAGCAATCAGCAATCAGCTTTTGTAGTTTGCGAGGGGATTCCAGCTCAGCCGTCAATTTTACCGCCAGCACCGCCGCCGGCACGAAATAAGGCGCCAGATCGTGCGCTATCATGACCAAAGACAGAGCGTCTGTGTCTTTGCCCGCATCAAGACAAACCAGAGCGCGCTCATAAGATATAACGGCGCGCGCCCGCTTTACCGCTTCACCCTTCCCTGCCTTGCCGCGAGCCATACGGGAGAGGGTCTGATCGGCTTTATTCCAATCGCGGGCCTTTAACGCCAACTCATAAAGCTCCTTCAACACCCAGTCCGTTCCGGGTCGCAGCTCATCGGCGCGCGCAGCCAACGCGCGGGCCCTCTCGATATCACCGTCTTTGCGGGCCCGATTTATCAACCCCCGCAACCCTAAAAATTCCGTATCGCCCCGTTCAATCATCCGGTCGTAATATATACGCGCCGCGCGATCATCCTCGTTAAGCTCTGCGGCCTGCGCCGCCAGCAGCAATGTCATCGGCTCGCCCGCCAGATGTTTCTCGGCCTCGACAGCCTGACGCCGGGCCTCCACCGCATCCCCGGCAGCAATGGCAACCATTCCGCTAGAAAGCGCCTCAAGGCCTTTTTCCCGGCGGCGCGCCGAAAATACCTCACCGATCCGGCCGGGACCTCGCTTCAGCCATACCCAGAAACGGTAGGCAAAGGCCACCAGAATAGCAAACACCAGCGCGAGCGCCGCCACCACGACAATCGAAGTCTCAACGATATATCCACCCCAAGTGAGACGGACATTCCCCGGATAATCAGCGAGCCAAACGGCGCCAAATGCCAGCAGCACGATGACGATAAAGATGAAAACTGCGCGTATCATGTCCGGCCCCTTAGTTCGACGTCGGTGCTGAAACGGCGGCAGATGTGGCCTTCGCCAACAATCCGGCAAGCGCCTGTTCGACGGTTAGCCGCGCCTCCGCTTTTGCAAGCCAGTCCTTGGCAACCTCCGCAGACGCGCCTTCCAGCTTTTTCACTTCGGCAACGGCCTTGCTGAGATCATTTTTTGCCAAATCCTGCTCAGTCCGGGCCACAATAGAATCGGCGTCTGTGCCCTCTAAATCGTCAACCCGCCGAAACTTTACCGCTGAGGCAATACGATGCAGGGTCTGGCCATACCAGGTTTCATCGGATGGAAGGCGGGCGGTCTGGCTGATATCCGTGGCAATCATGGTAAAGCCAAGCCGAAGATCGGTCATGGTCGCCGCGCCCGTTGGTGCCACAATTTTTAAGGCCGTGATTTCACCGGCAAGGTCAGCACTTGCCACTGCCTCCACCTGGGCAAGGCCGTTTTCAAACGGCTCATCCGACCGGGTTTCCCGTTGCAACTGGCCCAAGGCGAGCAGCATCAGAGTTCGCTTGTTTTCCGCCTTCGCCGCTGCCTCATCAGAGGCGCCCGTTTTAAGCGCGGATTCAATGGAGGACAGGATAGTTGCCTGCGTCTTCACGGTCGTCTGTTCAGTCTCAAGGTCACTTTGCAGGCCATTCATCCGGGTTTTCAAATCCAGCAGCGCGTTTTTCAAATCCAGGATTTCTGATTGCACTTCAGGATCAGGACCGGAGACCATGGGCTCCGTTTCCTTCAATCCGGAAATAGCGCCGCCTTGTTGATTGAGCTCGGCGACGACAGTTTCCATTTTCTTCAACTGCTCTTCAAGCTGGGTTTCCAGCCCCTTGATCCGCTGATCCGTCGCGTCTGAGAGTTCCGCGAGATTGTCACCATCCGAGGCCGTCACAGGAGAGGCGATGGTAGGTGCAGAAACCATCGCTTTTGGTACTTTTTGTGCTTCCAATGCGTCAATGCGGCTCGAGAGTTTCGCGACATCGGTTTTGAGGGCGGTTTGCAGCGCACTCATTTCGGCGCTGTAGTCAGTGCCCGCACTTGCAGCGCCAAATTGCCCGGAAATTATCTCCGCAGCGCCTGCTGGCAAATAAGGCTGCACTTTTGGATAAAGGAGCGGCCAGCCAGCCAGTCCCAGGCAAAAAACAATGATCAGCGACACCAGATAGACGCCCGCCCTGGATTTTTGAGGGGAAGGCGTCGATGCACGGGCCGCGACTTTTGTCTCCGCCTTTACGCCGCCGCTCCCCGGCAGAGAGGATTTCTTATCCAATTCAGCGGTGTTTTCAGATTTCTTATCGGACACTTTCTGCTCCTCTGACTTGTCGGAGAATTCCTGGGCTGTTTCTGTCGGTCGGAGACCCGCCAACAGCATCAGCAGGCTTTCCTGATTTGGCTCCTGCGCAGTTTTTATTTCGCGCCACGGCACCACGCCTATTTTCTCGGCCACCGCCTTGCTCAATGCCAAGGCAGTAATTGTTTTCATTTGCGGTGTCAGCTTTGCCGCCTTTACATTATCGCAAAATATAGCGGCTGTGCGCGGCGAATAAAACAGCGCCGCGTCAATTGTGCCTGCTTTAATAGCCTTTAGCGCCTCCGGAGTAATCGTTTTCGCCGGTTTTGCTTCATACAAAACGGCTCGCTCGCAGTCAAAACCGGCAACCTTCAAAAGACCTG
>NVRR01000137.1 GCA_002732675.1 Sneathiella sp.
ACCCCAGCATTATGAATGCTGTGCTCTAACCAGCTGAGCTATATTGCCACATAAACCAAACGATACGTTATCCGCCTTTTATCAAGTGGCGGGCAAGGGGGAGGCACTGGTGGCTGCCGGTTTTGGCGTGTTGCTGGTGGAATATCGCGGCTACGCGGGGAGTAGCGGCGCGCCGACCGAGGCGGGGGTTATTGCAGATGGTCTGGCGTCCTATGATTATGTGCGGGCGCGCTCCGATCAGCCCATCGGGCTCTATGCCCATTCCCTCGGCACCGCCATTGCCGTGCCCGTCGCGGCGGCGCGGGAGGTGTTTGCGGTGGTGCTGGCTGCGCCCATGACCTCTATTATCGATGTGGCGCGCTATCGCATGGGCTGGGTGCCGTTTGACGGGATGATCCGCTATCCCTTCCGCTCGGATTTGCGGATCGGGGCGATTACCGCGCCGCTTCTGATCCTGCACGGGACCGAGGATAAGGTGATCCCGTTTGCGCTGGGATCGCGGCTCGCGGCGCTGGCCCCGACCGGGACAAAGTTTGTGGCGATCGAGGGCGCGGGCCATAATGATTTGCCGGACTTTGGCGCCCTCGGGATGGCGATCACGTTCTTTGACGAGACGCTGGCGAGGGATCGAGACGCGGGCCGTCAATAACCCGCGCCGTCAATTTCCTTGACTTTTCGAACACTCTATTCTATTATGCCTCTGCATTTAGATATTCGGAATGCGAGTGGATATGGGTGTTTCATAAGTCCTGAGATGGCCGGAGCGAGCCCTGTTATTTTACATATAGATCCCGGAGTTTGCGCATGCCGCTGAGCCAGCGGTCGTAGTTGCCGGTTTTACGCTGGATATATTCGAGAACCTGAGGGTGCGGAAGGATGAGAAACTCTTCCTTCGCCATGCTCGCCACCACACAATCGGCGAGCTCTTCTGGTTCCATCGTTCCATCGACGGCGGCGACATTACCCTCATGACCCTCGGTCATGGCGGTACGGACCTGTTGCGGGCACAGCACGGATACCCGGATACCCTTGTCACCATAGCGGATCGCCATCGTCTCGGCGAAGGCAATGGCGGCATGTTTTGTTACCGCGTATGTGGCGCTGTCGATCTGGCTGAGAAGCCCGGCGGCAGACGCTGTATTGAGGAGATAACCGCCGCCGTTTTTGATCATTTTGTCAACCACAGCGCGGGCCGCATAAACATGGGCCATCACATGGAGATCCCAGTTAAGCTGCCAGAGCGAGTCGGGGCTTTCCTCCCATCCATAGCGGGCGATCCCGGCGTTGGAGACGAAAATATCGATGGGCCCAAAGGCCTCCTCGGCTTTGAGGACGACATTTTGAATGTCGGCTTCCTTCGTGACATCGCACGTGACCGCGATGCCCTTTACCGAGGCGGCAACGTCTTTGAGCGGGCCTTCTTGCAGATCGGCGACGGTGATCCCGCGCGCGCCCTCCGCATGGAACCGTTCCGCGAGGGCTTTGCCGATGCCACTGGCACCGCCGGTGATGACGATATTTTTGTCTTTGATATCCATGGGTATCTCCGCAAATTTGGTGGTGTGATTAGGCGCCGGTGAAGGCCTGAATGCCCGTTTGTGCACGCCCGAGAATGAGCGCATGAACGTCATGGGTGCCTTCATAGGTATTGACGGCCTCCAGGTTCATGACATGGCGGATGACGTGATATTCGTCCGAAATGCCATTGCCGCCGTGCATGTCACGGGCAACCCGCGCGATATCGAGGGCCTTGCCGCAGGAATTGCGTTTGATGAGGGAAATCATTTCAGGAGCGGCCCGGCCTTCATCCCGAAGACGTCCAACCCGCAGACAGCCTTGCAGGCCAAGAGTAATTTCCGTCTGCATATCGGCGAGCTTTTTCTGGATCAGCTGATTGGCCGCCAGCGGCCGTCCGAACTGTTTACGCTCCATCGTGTAATTAAGCGCCGCCTGCCAGCAGAATTCCGCGGCACCGAGCGCGCCCCAGGCAATGCCGAAACGGGCGGAGTTCAGGCAACCAAACGGCCCGCCAAGACCCTTGACGTTGGGCAGCAGATTTTCTTCCGGCACGAAGACATTCTCCATCACAATCTCCCCGGTGATGGAGGCGCGCAAGGAAAATTTTCCTTCAATTTTCGGCGCGGAAAGTCCTTCCATGCCTTTTTCAAGAACGAAACCGCGAATGACGCCGTCATCGGTTTTCGCCCAGACCACAAAGACATCGGCCACAGGAGAATTTGTGATCCACATCTTTGCGCCGTTCATTTGATAGCCGCCATCGACGGATTTAGCGCGCGTCACCATGCCGCCCGGATCAGAGCCGTGATCAGGCTCGGTCAGACCGAAGCAGCCGATCCATTCACCTGTCGCGAGCTTGGGCAGATATTTCTCGCGCTGGGCTTCAGTGCCATAGGTGTAAATGGGGTGCATGACGAGGCTTGATTGTACGCTCATCATCGAGCGGTAGCTGCTATCGACCCGTTCGACCTCACGCGCGACAAGACCGTAGGAAACATACCCGAGACCTGCGCAGCCATAGCCGTCAATGGTGGTGCCGAGAAGGCCGAGCGCACCCATCTCGGTGAAAATATCACGGTCGAAGGTTTCATGGCGGTTGGCCAGCAGAACCCGCGTCATCAGCTTTTCCTGGCAGTAGTCATGGGCGGTGTCGCGCACCAGCCGTTCTTCTTCCGTCAGTTGATCGTCCAGCAGAAAGGGATCCACGGCATTGAAGATGGGCTTGTTTATAGGGGTGGCGCTGGTCATAAATTTTCTCCGGTTCTCAGGCATGGTGCCGATAGAGGTATATAAAAAAACGGTGTCGGTTATTATCGTTATTGATTTTCGACTTGAACAGATTACTGTCATAAACGCCGGGTTTAATGGTATGTCATAGTATATAGTTGGTATTTGGATCAACTGGCAAGAGGCGTTCGCGCATGTCGCAAGATGAGAAAACGGGCGAGTATATTATTGAGTTTCAGCAGCATGGCGGCTCCGTCAAGGTTTCCGCCATCGATCCGCTGACGATGACGGAAGTCTCGATCGTCGGCCCAAGCTCTGCCGGGCAGGAGGAACTGAAGCGCACGGCGTTACAAAAGCTGCTTTATGTGATGAATAAAAAAGAAGGCCAACACGCTGCGGAGAAATCGCAGCCGTCAGAAATGCCAAAAAGACCGGGGATAGTTGTTTAATCTCTCCCGTTAATGCACATATGTTTCGGGCTTCATGGGCAGTAAATTCATCCCGTTGGCAACCTGTTTGTCATCGATGATAATTTCAAACATCTGCAGAAGAATTTTACTGAAATCGTCGTGGGACAGGGGTTGGTCGATGATGGCTTGAAGTCGGCTTCTGTCTATATCCGACGAGTCGCCAGCCCAGACGATAAAGGGCACATGGGTTTGAGCCGCCGGCGCGACGAAGTAGGGCATCCCATGCAGATAGACCCCCATTTCGCCAAGTGATTCGCCATGATCACTCAAATAGATCATCGACGTTTCGTAACGATCCTGTTTGCCGTCAAGAAATGTGATGATGGCGTCCAGAAAGTTGTCGGTGTACAGAATAGTATTGTCATATGCGTTGATAATCTCGCTGTCTGCACAGGTTCCGAGCTCCACCGACTTACAGTCCGGTGTGAAGACAGCATATTCAGAAGGATATCGCTTAAAGTAAGCGGGTCCATGGCTTCCGATCTGGTGCAGAACGATCAGGATATCACCGTCCTGCTGCGCGATATATTGATCCAGCCCTTCCAGCATTCCGATGTCGCGGCATTCTTCCTCATCGCACTGGGAGTTTTTGCTCGGGTCTTTAAACCGTTCATAGGTAATCCTGTTTGCGACGCCTTGCGAGCCGGAGTTATTGTCGCGCCAAAGTACCGATACGCCTGCTTTTACCAGTACATCCACTGTATTCTCCGTATAATCAGCCTGATTTATGGCGAAATCTTTCCGGTTATCCAAAGAAAACATGCAGGGCAGGGAGACCGCCGTCGAGGTGCCGCAGGATTGCATGTTACTGAATGAAATAATGTCGTCGCGCGCGGCAAGCTTAGGCGTGGTTTGCCGGTCATACCCGTTCACGCCGAAATGGTCGGCGCGTGCGGCCTCGCCGATGACAACGATGACGAGTTCATGTGACTCGTCCTCGGGCGAAATTTCCGCCGATTTTACGCGAGGTTTAAAGGTTGTATCGACGGCACTGGCGCTTGTATCAATCGCCAGCTTAATCACTGAATAAATTGCGTGGGTTGGGTTGGTAAAATATCTGAGTGGCTTGTGCTCGCGAAGAAAGCTGGCATAGGCGTTGCTGAAGGGTGCAACACAAATTAACGCTACCAGCACCGCGACAACCGCCGTAACGGCAAGTCTTCTCTCCCTCACCAATAAAGAAGACGGTTTGATCGGTATCAGGAATATAATAATTGTTGGAAGAATCCCAAATAGTGCGACCCTGGTGATCAGTCCAAAATTGAGCAAATCAGCCATTTCGTTCGTGTCTGTGGCGAGAATATTCCGGATCATCTCCGTATCGATGACGATGCCCAGATTATCGCTATAATAACTAACGATGGCGCCAATGAGGAGAAAAAGTGCAGCGACGAAACGGGTTGGCAGAAAGAAGCAGAAAATTGTTGCGAATAACATGATAGCGCAGAGTAAAATGACAGCCTGCGATATCAGGAAGGGCAGATATTGCTCAATCTCGTATACGGCAACTGTCTGTTTGAAGAATTGAACGTTCGCCGTCACAAGCAAAAAAGCCGAGACACCCCAAAGCAAATAGCTTGGGCTGAGAGAGAAACGGGCTTTCATAAATTTAGGCATTCGTCGGCATGATTTTGGCTGCGGAAAGAGAACACTACCAGACTCCACTTCATATGATTTTAGTCCTAGAACCTATTATGAGGACCACTTGTTGTGCAAGATTTGCGAAAGCGACATAGTGACGCGGAGGCCTGAAAGCTGGACAGGACTTCCGCGTTTCGATCTTGGTGGTTTTTCGCCCTGTATCGGGCTCAGGCCACCTTTTTCTTCCGGCCGAGGCCAAATTCCTTGGCAAATGCCGACCGGCGTTTCGCATAGGACGGGGCGACCATGGGATAATCCAGTGGCAATTTCCATTTCGCCCGATATTCCTCCGGTGTCATACCGTAGTTAGACCGAAGATACCGTTTCAGCATTTTCAATTGCTTACCATCCTCCAGGCAGACAATATAGTCATTCTGGATGGACTTTTTAATCGGCACGGCAGGTTTGAGCGGACCATGGTCCATGTCAGCGTCAGTATCGAGGCCAGCAAGGGATCCGTAGACGGATTTAATAATGTCTACCAGGTCGGATTTGACGGTATTGTTGTTGCTTACATATGCAGACGCGATCTCTGCGGTCATTCTCAGGAGCTCGCTCCGTCCGGGCTGGGGGGCCTCATTTAGGTCTTTATCTGGGGATTTGGTCATTTCTATATTATTCACTCCTCGTCTGAATGTATTTCCCTTGCACTGTAGTTGTGAAGAAATGTTTGTACTTGTCAAATATTATTTGTAAATATTGAAGGGGATCTGAATTAGAGTTGTTGAGTATTATTGTATTATATATAAATTATGTTGAATATTGTGTGAGTTGTCGAAATATTTCGGATCAAAGTGTCGCGAAAAGCGGCCATTTTGTGGATAATTGGTGCGATGGCAACTGCGCCAAAAAAATGTCGAGACATCAGACTTTTTCTAGAAACTGATCCTGTCATGTGTTATTCAACCGGCGCAGCTATAGGAGGCAAATACGGGTTGAGGGACGCACCCGTGTTTTAGCCGCGCCGACGGAGTATTTATCGACGCCAAACTCCCTGGGCTTTCGCCAGGATACGGCATGTCTAATGGCACTTAACGAGTCCGCCCCCAGGGCGCCGGGCAATGATGGAGTTATGCAGTTGACCACACAAACACGACAAAATGCCGAATTTTTTGAAGCCGATATTGAGAGCAATGATCCGGATGTCTTTGCGGCAATCCAACAGGAGTTGGGCCGACAGAGAGATCAGATTGAATTGATTGCCTCAGAGAATATTGTCAGTCCAGCCGTTTTGGCGGCGCAGGGCTCTGTCCTCACCAATAAATATGCGGAAGGCTATCCCGGACGTCGCTACTATGGTGGCTGCGAATATGTGGATATCGTTGAAAATCTGGCCATCGAGCGGGCCAAACAGCTTTTCAATTGTGAATTCGCCAATGTCCAGCCCAATTCCGGCTCGCAGGCCAACCAGGGGGTCTTTATGGCCCTGATCAAGCCCGGCGACACTATATTGGGCTTGTCGCTGGATGCGGGCGGGCATCTGACCCATGGCGCCAAACCAAACCAGTCCGGTAAATGGTTTAATGCTGTTCATTATGGTGTGGACCGGGAAACCCATCGCATCGATTTTGAGGAGGTTCGGCGTCTGGCCGAGGAACATCGCCCGGCCCTGATAATTGCCGGTGGATCGGCGTATCCGCGTCATATCGACTTTGCTAAATTTCGCGAAATTGCCGATGAAGTCGGGGCCTATCTGATGGTGGATATGGCGCATTTTGCGGGCCTTGTGGCCGCAGGCGTGCATCCGAGCCCGCTTTCCCATGCCCATGTGGTAACAACGACCACCCATAAAACATTGCGCGGCCCGCGCGGCGGCATGATCCTGACAAATGATGAAGTGCTTGCCAAAAAAATCAACTCGGCGATTTTCCCGGGTATGCAGGGCGGGCCCCTGATGCACGTGATTGCGGCGAAAGCGGTTGCCTTCAGTGAAGCCTTGACACCGGCGTTCAAGAAATATGCGGCATCGGTTGTTGAGAATGCTGCCGTTCTTGCAAGTACGCTCGTTGGTCACGGCTTTGATATCGTCTCTGGCGGGACAGATACCCATGTCATGCTGGTCGATTTGCGCCCCAAGGGACTGACCGGAAACATCGCCGAACGGTCGATGGAGAACGCTTTTATTACCTGCAATAAAAACGGCATTCCCTTTGATCCTGAAAAGCCGATGGTGACGTCAGGTGTTCGGTTGGGGACGCCCGCGGCGACAACCCGTGGCTTTGGTACCGCAGAATTTGCGAAAGTCGGGGATCTGATCGCCGAAGTCCTTGACGGGCTGGTCGCAAACCCCGAGGATAACAGCGCTGTCGAAGGAAAAGTCCGCGCTGATGTTAAAACGCTCTGCGACGCTTTTCCTCTATACCCGAATATGTAGGCTGGGACCTGCTATTGGACTATGGTGGACAGCGGAACTGAACAGGGAACAAGGGGGTTTGGATGCGCTGTCCATTTTGTAGCAGTGAAGAAACGCAAGTAAAGGATAGTCGGCCGACTGAAGATAATACGGCCATCAGGCGACGGCGTGCCTGTGCGACCTGCGGTGCCCGCTTTACCACGTTCGAGCGGGTTCAATTGCGCGAATTGACAGTGGTTAAGAAAAACGGCCAGAGAGCGGTTTTTGAGCGCGAGAAGCTCGAAAAATCCGTGAATATTGCAACGCGCAAGCGTCCGGTTGATCCCGACAGAATTGACCGCATGATCAACGGCATTGTCCGGCAGCTGGAAAGCAGCGGCGATCAGGAAGTCCCCTCCGACAAAATCGGTGAATTGGTCATGGAGGGGCTGGCGTCCCTCGACAGTGTTGCCTACGTGCGTTTTGCGTCCGTCTATAAAGACTTCCGCGAAGCAAAGGATTTCGAAGAATTCATTGGTGAATTGAGCACCAACGTTACCAACTGAATTTATGAGCACCGTGACGTCAAGTATCGATCAGCATCATATGCGAACAGCGCTGCGCCTGGCGGCGCGGGGGCTGGGGCAGGTGGCGCCCAACCCGGCTGTTGGCTGCGTCATTGTCAAGGAGGGTCGCGTTGTGGGGCGCGGCTGGACACAGAGCGGCGGCAGACCGCATGCGGAAACCGAGGCCCTTGGTAAGGCCGGACATTTAGCGCGCGGCGCAACAGCCTATGTCACGTTGGAGCCTTGCTCCCACCAGGGCCAAACGCCGGCCTGCGCGGAAAGCCTGATCCGGGCCGGGGTGACGCGGGTGGTCTCGGCCCTTGAAGATCCGGATCGGCGGGTCGAAGGCAAGGGGCATCAGATGCTGCGGGATGCCGGCGTTGAT
>NVRR01000138.1 GCA_002732675.1 Sneathiella sp.
GTCACGATGGCGCCGTCAACGCCGTAGTCCTTATCGCGGGTGATGATGATATTAGGGCGGCCTGGCAGGATGCCGGGCAGGGACTGAAAGGTCTTGCGGCCCATGATGATCGGCTTGCCCAGGGTTGTCTTCTTGAACCATTTCAGGTCATTGGACAGGCGCCAGGGCAGGCCATTATTGGCGCCAATGACATTATTTTCGGCGGCGGCGACAATGGCAGACAGGATCATTCTCTCTGTCCTTACACGGCGACTTTGGCGGGGATATGGGCGGCGGCCTCATAGCCGCTCAGTTCGAAATCATCATATGAGAAGGCGAAAATATCTTTGATATCCGGGTTGATCCGTAAAATCGGGAGCTTGCCCGGAATGCGGGAGAGTTGCAGCTCCGCCTGTTCCACATGATTGCTATAGAGATGGGTATCGCCGAAACTATGGACAAATTCGCCGGGTTCCAGACCGCAAACCTGCGCCATCATTTGGGTGAGCAGCGCGTAGGAGGCAATATTGAACGGCACGCCCAAAAACACGTCGGCGCTGCGCTGATAGAGCTGGCAGGAGAGTTTGCCGTCCGACACATAAAACTGGAACAGGCAATGGCAGGGCGGCAGGGCCATGCTATCGACGTCGGCCGGGTTCCAGGCACTGACAATCAGCCGGCGGGAATTGGGATTGTTTTTGATTTGATCCACCAGATTGGAAATCTGGTCAACGGATTTGCCGTCCGCCGCAGGCCAGGACCGCCACTGATATCCGTAAACCGGGCCAAGGTCGCCGTTCTCGTCGGCCCAGTCATCCCAGATGCGCACGCCGTTTTCCTGCAGATATTTGATATTGGTATCGCCCGCCAGAAACCAGAGCAGCTCATGGATGATGGATTTCAAATGCAGCTTCTTGGTCGTCAGCATGGGGAAACCATCGGCCAGATCAAAGCGCATTTGATGGCCAAAAATACTATAGGTGCCAACCCCCGTCCGGTCAGGTTTGTAAACACCCGTGTCTTGTACGGTACGAAGAAGGTCCAGATATTGCTTCATTCAATGCGGTCCCGGGATAGGCGAAGAACAGATGCCATAGGATAAAACATTTCCCCCCCTGCTGTCAGCAGTAAATCCATCAGATATCAGGTGTGGCGGAAATGAGGGCTCGGTTCAGGGATTCTCAAAGCCGCCGACATCGAATATGATATGGGTCTAATTTAATAACTCTGACTTGACCGGCCACACGACGTTTAACAGCTGCCACCCAATCAGGCGCAAGGCCTTTTGGCCGCGTCAAAGCGTATAGAGGCCGGTTGTTAAAGGTATCGCAGACGGATTTCCAGAGCTGCCTCATTGGCTCACTTTTGACCCAGAGCGGGCATTACCGTTCAAGTAATAGAATGACAACTATGCGGACTTTGGTTGCTCTAATGGAGAACGTCCGAGTAGAGAGAGGGCGTCGTCCTCATAATTCTTGAACTTGCTTTGAAAGCCATTTCTCGGCTTCCGCACGGGTCTTGAACGTCACGTCCATGTTTCTTTCGTGTTTCTCTACACCGTCCGTCGCAACAAACGTATAGATTTCATAAAATACTGCTTCCGCGTCGTCAGAAGCCTTCAAGTTGGCCACCTTCATTATTTCATGCCGCTCTGTCATTTGTATTGAGTTTTCTATCTTTGAAAATTGTCGTAGGTAATTGGCGCGGGCTTCAGAGTTAACGTTTAGTCCTGCATTCGCCCCAGCTTGTCGTATTTCTCGCGAAAACGCCAGTGCCGCCCAGAGCGCGACCAAACCACGTCATCACCCATTGTGAGCTTGTTGAACTCAGCTAGGACGCCCTTTGAGATTGCTAGGTTCCCGTTGTCGTTTTGATAGGTGAGCGATTTGTCTTTCTTCGTAAGCTGCCAAGCTGCATTTTCCTGATCCAACACTTTGCGTCGTGTGGTGTCATTTATCGTCTTCCAGAAACGGTTGAATAGATTCTTCTTTAAAGCCTTCATGGTTATGTTTCGCCCCTGAAAACCATGTGCAATAATAAGTGGAGCTATCTGCGTGTCTGCTATTGGCCACCCTCTCGACAACCATTTTCGGACCACCGGCCTTAAGCTGCACAATTTCCCCCGGTTTGAATTTGTCGTTTGGCATAAGATGCTCCCAATTTTTCTTTTCAATTGATACAAAAAACCACCTCGTTCGTGTATATATAGTGTATATACCCAAAAAATGCTACAGCAAGTTGTGCCTTATTGCGGGGTCATAATGAGTGACAAAACTCCCTCGCCAGTCATTGGCGTATTGAGCGAAATATTTGGCGGCTATTACACGCACTCGAATATTGACCAGCTATTAACATATGCTGATGTGTGCAGTGCAAATTTGGTTGATGAATGACAGCTATGGGCCAGAAGTGCCAATGCGCGAAGCTATATCGTAGGCCCTAAAAGGGCTCGAAGTCGTCGTTCGATTCAAATTTTGCTAATGATCGCTCTTGGCACTAAACGGAACTTACCGCCAAATTTATACAAACTATTTTAATGTCTGGCGAGGTGGGGAAAGCGGACCGTGCGATTTAGCGGTGTCTTTTCGGGCTAGATTATGAGGTCAAGTTTCGGGTATTTCAGTCCAAATATCCCGTATAATACATTGAAAAATATTATAAAAATAATTAACCGGTTAATTATTTTACTCTATTTTCTCGTCCAGAAACGGACGGCCGTCGCGGTCTTCGATTTCCAGAACCCAGAGATCGGAATCGAATTTGATCTGTTTTTCGATATAGGCATCGGCATCGGCCTCATTGATCCAGTCGGCGCCGGTGGCGCGGCGCCACTGGCGGGAGCCATCTTCAAAATTGGTGGTCGGCGCGAAGACCATGCAGCCGGGGCCGAGCCGGTTGACTTTGATCAGGACAATGCCCGCCGTGTCATCGCCGCGGCGCACGACCATGACCGGGACATTATGGCCCGCGCATTTACGGATATGGGCCTTGACCCAGATCTCGGCTTTCAGGCGTGGTTGCATTATCGGCCCCTCTATCTCGCTTGCAGGCGGGCAATGAGAATTTCATCGCGGAGCCGCAGCAGACGATTGCGCCCGTGAATATCGTCATTATCCTCGAACGCGGTGGCGGCCTTTTCTAAAAACGGAACCGCCTCCTCACCATATTTGGCCATATAATGCTGCGCCACATTGCTGGTGAGATCGTGGATCTCGCGGATTTCCATCTCCGCCGTCATGCGCGCTTTTGCACCTCCCGATGGCGGGGACAGCTGACCACATGATCGTTGATCATGCCGACGGCCTGCATAAAGGCATAGACAATGGTTGGGCCGACAAATTTAAAGCCGCGGGTTTTCAAATCCTTCGAGATGGCTTTGCTCAAATCCGTCTCCGCCGGGACTTCCGACATGGCGCTCCAGCTATTCTGCAAGGGCTTGCCGCCCAGATAGTTCCAGAGCAGGTCGGAGAAACCGTCCTCTTTCTCCTCGATCTCCAGAAATAACTGCGCGCCGGTAATGGTGCCGAGGATTTTGGACCGATTGCGGACAATGCCCGCGTCCTGCATCAATGCCTCAACCTTCTTCTCGTCATAGCGGGCGATGATCTCTGGGTTGAAGCCATCGAAGGCGGCAATAAAATTTTCGCGTTTGCGCAGGATCGTGATCCAGGACAGCCCGGCCTGAAATCCGTCCAAAATCAGTTTCTCATAAAGCGCCCGGCTGTCATAGATCGGCACGCCCCATTCTTCGTCATGATAGGCCTTGTAAAACGGGTCATCGCCATACCAGCTGCAGCCGTCCGTCATGCAAATACTCCTTGGTGATCATGGGCGCGTAACCAGTCTTCTATCAGGGTGGTAAAATGCTTGCCATCAAAACTTGGAAAATGACCGCCATGCACCACCCGCGGCGACAATACCCGGAGCCGCTCCATGGAGCGACGATAGTCGTCAATGTCCGAATGATAGACGTCTTCCACCAGCGGCCCGTTATAAACCGTATCGCCTGAGAACAGGATCCCCGTGGTATGTTCATAGAGCGCCAGCCCGCCCGGAGAGTGGCCGGGCAGATGCAGCACATGAAGCTGTCGGTCGCCCAAATCAACCACATCGCCATCCTCCAGATAGCCGGTTACCGGCGCCGCTTTCACCGCGTAAGTCGATGACGCATAGGGCTTTGGTGGTAATTGTTCAAAAATCGCGTCCGTCGCGTAGTCCGCGGCCAGCGTATTCTCCCGCGTTGGACGCTCGAAAATATCGGCTTCGGCGCGATGGGCGAGGCGGGTCTCAAACTCATGATGGCAGCCGATATGATCGAAATGACTATGGCTGGCAACGGCGGTCAGCGGCTTTTCGGTCACCAGCGGCACGTGGGCGCGCAGGCTGACCACGCCCATGCCGCTATCAATCAGCACATCGCGGTTCCGGCCGCGAATATGCCAGATATTGCAGCGATAAAACGGCTTGATATGCGGCTCGTCAATGAGGGTGATATCCTCCCCCAGCCGTCGAACCCGATACCAGTCTTTGGCAGCTGTGCGAATCATCGAATGCAAATTTCCTATTCCGGATCGAAGCACACAGCTTCAATCTTATTGCCATCAGGATCAAGCACAAATGCGGCGTAATAATGCGCCTCATAGTCGCGTTTGCCGGGACCGCCGTTATCGGTGCCGCCACTGACCAGCGCCGCCGCATGAAACTTGTGAATGGCCGCCCGGTTCGGCGCCCGGAACGCCCAGTGACAGCCTTGGGAATTGCCGGTATCCGCCTGCTCTGTCAGCCAGAAGAGCGGGTTTTCCCGGGACGGGCCATAGGCGAATACCTCCCCGTAATCCGCGACTTTCATAAGACCGATGGTCGGCAAAACCGCGTCATAAAACGCCTTGGATTTCTCCCGATCGGTAATGCCGATAGAGACATGGTCAAGCATATCGCTCCCTCCTGTTAATATGTTCTTGTTTTGTTCCATTAAGCTATCTATACTCGCGCCAATTTGCAAGATGCTTTTGAACTTTTTTCGATAAATTTCCCCGCAACCAAAAATCGAATTGAGGATGTTCGTGCGCAAACAATTATGGCTGACGAGCGAGCGCGTCGGTATACTGCTCACTCTCGCCAAAACCATGATGCTCGCCTCCGTCGTCCGGCTTTCTGCAGGAGCGGCTGGGGATTGTGGTGCAGGGGTGAGGGAGAAATGACTTAGGATTTTCTTCTCAAATTAGTTGTTTAGATATATAGTTTATCATTGTATTAGGAGAATTTTCTTGTGAAGGTAAGTTAATGGGCTGGAAAGGTACGGTAAGGTCTCTGGAGTCTTCTATGAAGAGGGCGGCACGGGACGCCGAACGGCAAAGAAAACAGAATGAGAAGCTTCAAGTACTTGCGGAAGCGGAGGCCACAGTTGCCGCGTTTAACGAATATATCGAACAGATTACAGGTTTGCATAAAGAGAGATTGGGCGCGCCTGTCGACTGGGTGCAACATGCAGAAGCTCCAGCACCGAAAGAAACTGTTAGCATTAAGAGATACGAACCAGATGCCCGTTTTGCTTTAGAAATATTTAAGCCCAATTTCGTCCAAAGGTTACTCAATACTGCGGATAAAAAGCGGGAAAAACTGAAACGTAGTTTGAAAGAAGCGGGTAGCAAAGATGATGAAAATCAGAAGAAAATACAGGAATCTTTCCAAAAGGAGTTTGCAAATTGGGAAAAAGAAAAAACCTTAGCCGGAAGAATACTCCGAAACGATGGTGAAGCGTATTTGGAAGCCATAGAGTCAAGAAGCTCAATTGATAAAATTGATGACTTAGGGTCTTATGTTTCTTTCAAAATAACTGAGAATGGCGATCTTGTCTCGAGTATTAATGTTCATAGCGATGACGTAATTCCAAGTGAAAAGTATAGTTTACGGCAAAGTGGATCACTATCTGCTCGTCAGATGCCGAAAACTGAATTCAACGAGTTATACCAGGATTATGTTTGTAGCGTGATCTTACGAATTGCGTCGGAGATTTTTGCTTTATTGCCCATAGAACGGCTACTTGTTAATGCTGTTGACGATCTATTGAATTCGAAAACAGGTCACATAGAAGAGCAGATGATTTTATCCGTGGCGGTAATGCGAAAGACGTTTAAAGATCTGAAACTCTCCGACGTAGACCCTTCAGAAGCTATGGATAATTTCGTCCACAACATGAATTTTAAAAGGACACAAGGCTTTGCAATCGTTGCGCCTGTCAACATTGAAGAATTGTGCTAATATCTGAAAATAGAAATCTACGTTCCCTTTCACCCCAACCGCCCAAAAAACGTCATCCGGGCGGAGTCGGAGAGGGAAATGCCGGGTTCGGTGTTGTAGGCGAGGGTGACCAGTAGGCGGGTGGTGGGGCCTTCGACAGGGGCGACGCGGTGGAGTGCGTTGCGGCCGCGGAAAAGCACGAGCGCGCCCGCTTTCATATTGAGCGTCTTCGGGACCACGGCGCCATCCAGAACCTCTGCCACCCCGCTGTAATTCATCTCGCCTTTGTCCACGTCGCGCATGCCGCTCACATATTCAAAGGCCCCGCCGGCGTCCGGCTCCTGGATCATCAGGGTGATGGCGAAGGAGGAGTTATCGAAATGCCAACCGAGCTCCAGTCCCGGATCGGCGTAATGCAGATTGATGGAGGAGAGAGGATCGGCATACTCGAAGAGCGCTGTCTCGCCGAGAACACGGCAGAGAAAGCCGCGAAAACCCTCTGAATTATAGAGCGTGCGGAGCGGCGAATTCGCGGCGATAATATCATCGGGAATGCATCCCTTGGACGACAGGATAAGCCGGTTGCGCGGGTGATCGGCGGGGAAATTCGGGTCCGGCGGCGCGAGATAAACATTATGCTCGTCATTGCAGAAATAGGCATGCTCGCGCTTGGCCGCGCCTTCGGCGGCAATGGCCGTCACGGCCTCGGCCGTTAGGAATTCCGGCAGGACCAGAGCGCCTGTCTGGTCCAACGTCTCGCGACAGCCGGACTGGAAGGAGAGATCGCGCAGCGGGTATTTTGTTCCGTCGATAACGGCGTCAATTTCCATTTTCACCCCATCTTCGTCTCTAAATACATTGCCACAATCAGCGCCCTGCCTCCGCTGGATCAGGACCCAAATACAGTAGCGGCTCGGGCGGGTTCAGAAAAGACGTTTTCTGCCGCCTTGCATATCCCTTTCAAAATCAGCTACCCTGTCCGCATTAAAAACCGCAATAAAGAACGGGGAGAAAAAAATGACATCCGACGTAGTAACCTATGAAAGTCGTGAGGGCGTGGCGATTATTTCGCTTAACGGCCCCAAGCAGCTTAATATTCTGACCCATGAGTTGGTCGACGCGTTGCGGGCGGCGTGGGAGCGGTTCAATGCGTCTGATGATAAAGTGGCGATCCTGACGGGCAGCGGCGACAGGGCCTTTTCTGTGGGCGCCGACCTTAATGATCCGCCGGAGCTTTGGAAGTTTGTGCCCGGCATCGGTGTGCCTGTGGACAAGCCGATCATCGCCGCAATCAACGGGATTTGTGTGGGCGGGGCCGTGGTGCTGGTGCAGTTCTGCGATCTTTGTATCATGTCTGAGGATGCGAAATTCACCTATCCAGAGGCCAAGGTTGGCTTGTCTGGCGGGCTGATCACCTCACTCGCGGCACGTATTCCGCATAAAGTGGCTATGGAGTTCATCTATGGCCTGGCGGACCTGGACGCTCAGCGCGCCTATGAGGTTGGCCTGGTCAACAAGGTGGTACCTGCCGATCAGGTGATGGAGGTCGCCATGGACTATGCGCGTGAGCTCCGCGATGCGGCGCCAATGGTGCTCACCATGGTCAAACGCTTTGTTAGTGAAGTGCTGGCCAAGGGGCCGTCGGAGAATGCCGGGATATCTTTACGCGAGACCCGCGCCGTACTGGAAAGCGCAGATTTTAAAGAAGGCGCCGCCAGCTTCACCGAAAAACGCCCCCCAGAATTTACCGGGAAGTAGGCGGGACAAGCGCCGTTTGCTTTATGCGCCGAGACCCGCCACGTAGCGGGCATCGGCGATGAGCGGGCGGCGTAGGGTCAGCAGGAGCGAGGCTTGCTCTAGTTGCCCCAGTTTCAGAAGGGCATTCA
>NVRR01000139.1 GCA_002732675.1 Sneathiella sp.
GCATCGTCCTGTTACTGGACGGCGCATTCGCAAGTACCCTAATCCATCGTGATCCTGACTATGTTCTCGAGGCGGGGAGAACTGCGAAAATGCTCATTAAAAATAGCTAAATTGAAACTCAAAGCGTAACGAAGTGATCAGCGAAAAAATCAGAGATCGGAAAATGATCCGCCTCGTCCATGCCCCTGTACAAACCGCCCCGCGCCTGACTGGCCTTCGCGTTCGACACAAGCGATGCCAGCCGTAAATTCACTTCTTAAAGCGCGCTCCGCGCTAAGGCTCCATTGATCCCCGAGGGAAGCCAGGTCGTTCTTAAGGCTCATTTGCGGAAACTTTGCAATATCGGCGGCAAGCGCTTCGGCTTCTAACCGCGCAGACCCGGTCGACACCATCCTGTTTGCAAGACCAAACTCAAATGCCTCTCTTGCACCGACTGGACGCCCCGTAAGGATCATATCAGCGGCCCGTCCCTGACCGATCAAGCGCGGCAGACGAACCGTTCCACCGTCCATCAGGGGCATGCCCCACCTTCGGCTAAAAACCCCGAAAACGGAGTCTTCCTCCGCAACACGAAGATCACACCAAAGCGCTATTTCTAATCCCCCGGCGACCGCATGGCCAGCAACGGCAGCGATTACCGGCTTGCTTATGGAGAGCCAGCAAGGCCCCATGGGTGAGTCGCTATTAATATCATACCGTTCAAACCGCTCACCGGAAGCGACGACCTTGAGATCTGCGCCCGCACAAAATGTTCCACCGGCTCCCCATAGGACAGCAACTTTTACGACTTCGTCTGCCTCTATTGTACGGAATGCTGCAGCAAGCAAATCGGCACTTTCGTTGTCAATCGCGTTGCGCACATGAGGTCGATTTATGATGACGGTTGCCACTGCCCCCTTACGTTCAATTACAATTTTTGATGATGATTTCTGATCCATAGATTATTCCTTCAAGCATGCTGTTTTTGACGCCGCGGTTGGTCTTAATTAGTTCGGCGTCTTGGATGTTGAAGAAGACGCTATTCTATTTCCTCTCTTTCATACACTCACTTGGCAGTATACCGAGATTAGGCGTCGTCACCTTAGATTTGTGGCGGTGAAATCAATACAGAAATCACCTCAATTACAGAGGTATTCCTCTTTTATCTTTCTAGATCGGCTTCATATTATTTGTAATCAACTATTACATACTTAGATTTTCCTACTTGTATTGCAGGCTTGTTGCAATTAACTGAAAATCCTCTGGACTGGTACAAACAACTGGTACAGAATCTAGCCTAGCAAGGAGGCTACCTAGCTGTAACCCATTGATATAAAAGCGGCAAAAAAACGCGGCGGTTTCTCCCCGACTCTCCGCCATATTGAATCATAGGGCTGTTATTCGAGAAAAAGCGGACCTAATTTTCAACCAAAGAAAATGTCTGCTTCTGACCTGGAGCGGACGGGCGATTGAATGGCTCAAAGTTCCGATAACCAGACTTTTCTGCCGTTTATTTCAAAGTTTGAATGTCGGCTTGCGCTGATCTCACAATCCAAACCACAACAGCCCACCATATGCTGCCACACCAACGCACATGGTCCATATCACATGGTTGGTGACATATGCGACAGCGAGTGCAGCTGCTGCAGCGATCCATGTTCCGATAGATTGATCCGCAAGCGATGAGGCCACCAGTGAGACGACGATAAGACCTGGCAAATCATCCAGCATCCATGAGAAGCGGGACGACTTGATTGCATTACCAGCAAAAAGCCCCAGCACTCTGATTGAGAAAGCAGCCGTGGCAAGCACAACGATTAGCATCCAAAATGGAAACGTCATGATGCGGCTTTTCCTCTACTTCTAACGATTTGCGAAACGGCGAGCCCACAGACAGCCCCTGCAACGATTGCATAAGCCTTCGGTGCGCCCAAGGTGGCCGCGCCTATTGTGATTGCGAAGCTGACGACCCACGGAACAAGGTTTGCATGGCCACGCCATAGACCTCTCGCCATAGCGATGAAGGCCGCGGTAAATGCGAAGCTCAACCCAAACTGCTCAAGGTTTGGCAATATTGAACCTGCAACCGCTCCAAGCGTTGTTGAGGCAGTCCAGACAGAGATCATCACAATCCCAGAGCCAATCAGAAAACCAGCACCGATTTCTGAGTTTTTCGCGCGTTCCGCCATCGTCAAAGCCCAGTTTTCGTCGCCCGTAATATGGATCGCAATCAGTTTCATTCGTAGAGAAAGCCCATCCAACACCTCCGATAGCGATGCAGCAATCCCAATGTAGCGAAGATTCAGGGCTGCACCTGCGAGTGCTGCGCCGGCCACGGCAGACGTTCCCGCAAATTGCTCGACAGCAACAATCTGGGATGATCCTGCGTGAACAAAACTGCTCATAAGAGCAACGCCCCACCACGGAAAACCAACTTGAGCAGCCAACAGACCGAATGCCAAGCCATAGACGGCTGCACCGGCAGCGAGAGGAAGGATTGCGATAGCACCATGTTTCATGACGGGCAGATTAGCGACTTTTAATGATAGACAAAATGCCAATTTTTTCTATAAATTGACTGAATCATATCAAAATATCCCTATTTTGGAAGGAAGACGATCATGGATCAGTCGGACTATAAGTTATTGGCAGTTCTGCAACAAAATGCGCGAACTTCAATACAGGAATTGGCGGATCATATTGGGGCATCTACTGCATCGGTTCAAAGACGGCTGAAGGTCTTGCGCGATGAGGGTGTCATCAAAAGGGAAGTTGCTGTTCTAGACCAGAAAAAACTGGGGTTTGGCATTACTGCAGTGGTTTCAGTTGAACTTGAGCGCGACCGCCTAGACCAGATTGACGCTTTCAAAAGGAAAGCCCGACAGGATCGACAAGTGATGAATTTCTATTGCATTGCCGGGGACGGTGATTTCGTGATGATCGTGGTTGCCAAAGACATTGAAGACTACGAAGCTTTCACACATCGGTTCTTTTTCGCAGACAAGAACGTCAGAAAATTTCGCACTTCGATTGTTATTTCGACGGAGAAAGCGACCCTGGAGCTACCCATCTGACTTCCGAAACCCGTCATTCGCCACATCGCAGCAAAGAAGTAAAATAGGCTCGGAGCTAACATTTGACATCTTTCCTCAATGTCTCCTTATGGCACCAACCGGACACATCAGAGATTAAAGAATGATGTCTGCTGCGGGACTCAAAGCAGATGAAACTCGTTCGTGGCACAAATCTGGCACAATTGCCTATGAAAACCAGCGATAGATAGTGAATACCAAAGACACTCGATTCCTTCAAAATCCATATTTTTACTGTCGTTGAGGCTCCTCAATTCTCCTGATTGATCGGTTCCATATGATTTGTAATTATCAGGTCCCGAGTTCGATTCTTGGCGTCGGTACCATTTTTCCCATTTTAAAACAATAATTTACCGCTTTTTAGGAAGGCAATAAAAACCCGTTCCGGCGGGTTTATGCCAATTTTATACCTATTATTGTGTAGCGCGACAGATGTTTTTACCGGTTAACGACACATGGTTTTGGTCTTGTCCCATCGACAAGTTCTCCCGCCATGTGAATCCCGCCTAATTTATCGCTTAGCATACGAATACATTCGCACAGGGTAACCGCAGCACTCATTAGCACTCCTATTGGCTGATCCAGATACTCGTCCAATGTATAGGGGCAATGAAAATTGCCTGGTGGATGGAATTGCTCAGTTATAGGAATTGCGTAAGAAGATAGGTTTGAAGGAATATCCATGGAACGTTCCCTTCTAGGACTTCCACTCCCCGGTTCAACAACCAACACAATAAGAGGCGAAGCATTTCGCTCCACAACTCTCTTGGCTAAGCTGTCACGGACCAATGATCGTAAATAATTAGCCATATCTATTCGGATTGGAGTAGTTCGAGGGCGTATATCACGCAGCTGAGCTAGCCGATTAACTTTACAAATAAATACCTCAGCCAAATGTTCATAAGATAATTCTGTTATTATCAATTCCTCTTGTAAAGCCCCCATCTTATGTACCACTTTTTGATAGAGTTTCCGGAACCGGTGATCGAATTTCTGTTGTTTTCTATCAAATTACTGCTTTTTTAGATCAACCCTTACGCATTTATTCTCGCTATACTGAACGTCATAATGGGTGGAGGGAGCGACAATGAAATGGGATGTTTTTATCACTTGCGCAGTGACAGGATCTGGAGAGACTACAGATAAGAGTGACAAAGTCCCGGTGACGCCGGAAGAGATTGCGAATTCTGCGATTGCAGCGGGCCAGGCAGGCGCTGCGATCGCTCATATTCATGTGCGAGACCCGAAAACAGGGGGGCCATCGCGCGATATCGGGTTGTATAGAGACGTGGTGGACCGTATTCGGGCATCAGATACGGATATTATCATCAATCTTACCGCAGGTATGGGTGGCGATCTCGTATTCGGTGATGTAGAAAACCCCCTCCCCCTAAATCCAGAGGGCACCGATATGGTGGGCGCGACTGAGCGGCTTGATCATGTGCGGGAATTGCTGCCGGAAATCTGTACCCTTGATTGCGGGACCATGAATTTTTCCCACGGGGACTATGTGATGACCAATACCCCGTCCATGCTGCGGGAAATGGCACGGCAGGTTCAGGAACTGGGGGTGCGGCCGGAAATCGAGATTTTTGATACGGGCCATCTCGTTCTTGCCAAGCAACTGGTAAATGAAGGGTTGATCGATAATCCGGTAATGGTGCAGCTTTGCATGGGAATCCCTTACGGCGCGCCCGATGACCCTTTAAGCCTTCTGGCAATGACCAAAAATATTCCTGATGACTGGACCTGGTCCGCCTTCTCCGTGGGTCGCATGCAGCTTCCCTATGTTGCTATGGCAGCGCTCGCAGGCGGTAATATACGGGTAGGACTGGAAGACAATATCTATCTTGGCAAAGGCGAAATTGCGAGCAATGAAGAGCTTGTTACCCGCGCCAAAATCATCCTCACAACCATGGGTGCCAATATTCTCGGACCCGATGAAGTTCGCACAAATCTGACGCTCAGGAAATGGAGCGACGCATGAACAGCATTAAGACAGTAGCCGCCATCGGCGGTGGTGTTATTGGTGGCGGTTGGGTCGCACGGTTTCTATTAAACGGGATTGATGTCAATCTATATGATCCGTCGGACGGCGCGGCTGAAAAAGCTCATAACCTGTTGTCTAAAGCAACGAAATCAGTTCGAAAGCTTGTCACTCAACCTTTGCCAACCCCTGGAAAACTCAAACTTTGCACTTCCATCAGAGAAGCCGTTGAGGTAGCAGAATTTGTTCAGGAAAGCACCCCGGAAAACCTGGAATTAAAGAAGACCATATTGCGTGAGGTTGATCAATATGCACCGATAGAATGCCTTATCGCCTCTTCCACTTCCGGCTTGAAGCCTTCGGATCTTCAGACTGGTTTTTCCCACCCTGAACGGCTGTTGGTCGGTCATCCCTTCAATCCCGTCTATCTAATGCCACTGGTGGAACTTTGCGGTGGGACGAAAACAGACCCTCAAACCCTTAAGAAGGCGGCCACTTTCTATTCAAACCTGGGTATGCATCCTCTGGTCGTTCGAAAGGAAATTGACGCCTTTATTGCTGATCGTTTGATGGAGGCCCTCTGGCGCGAGGCTCTGTGGTTGATTGAAGAAGATGTTGCTACTGCTGAAGAAATTGACGATGCCCTGCGCTACGGGCCCGGTCTTCGTTGGGCGATGATGGGAACCTTTCAGATTTATCGCATTGCCGGCGGAGAGGCAGGCATGGGTCATTTCCTCTCCCAGTTCGGCCCGGCGCTCAAGTGGCCTTGGACCAAATTAATGGATGTGCCGGATCTGGACGAAGAACTGATCACTAAAATCAGCGAACAATCAGACGCGCAAGCCAAAGGCCTTTCCATCTCGGAACTGGAAAATATTCGGGACCAAGGCCTCGTTGAGATACTAAAATCCCTCCAAAGAATAGACTGGGCAGCCGGTAAAACTCTTACGAAGTATGAAAACCATCTACGTTTACAGCAAGCTGAGCACCCCTCCCCCTTGCTTGATCTTTATACGACAACTGTTCATGCCGACTGGATCGATTATAACGGCCATATGACAGAACACCGATATCTCCAGGCTTTTGGGGAGGCGACAGACGCCCTTCTTGAGCATATCGGGATGGCATCCCGTTATTTGACCGCCGGACATTCTGTCTACACGGTGGAAACCCACATTCGGCATTTAGCGGAAGCCAAAGAAGGCGCCCTTCTTAAAGTTTCGACCCAAATCCTGGGAAAAGATCTGAAGCGGCTTCGGATACTTCACATTCTTTCTCACGCAACGACAGATGAGGTAGTGGCGACCGCGGAACATATGTTGTTGCATGTGAACACAAAGACATTAAAAGTCTGCCCATTTCTGGAACCGCTGGATAACACTCTCAATGGCCTCTGGGCGGATCATAGTATGTTGGCCGTCCCGACGTTTGCCGGCAGTAGAATTCAAGATCTCGATCCTTAGATTGCAGGAGCCATGCCCCTTTCCCGCTGGTGTCGTTCCAATACCCTTAGACAAGAATAGAGCTCATCCCGATCCATGTAGCAGCCCTGCAAATGCCGCTCCCCGGTTTGTGGGAAGAATTCTGACCTGGCATGTAAAACACGGCGGTTATCAAACACCACCATATCGCCGCTTTGCATTTTGAACTGTATAAGAAAACGGCTTTCATTGACCATTTTGAACAAGTGATACTTCGCCTTTAATACTGACTCTAATTCCTTGTTATTCATGTTCAGGATTGGGGTGGGCAAAAAAGTATTGATCCGCGTTTCAACTGGGTTTCCAGCCGCATCCAGCTGGATTAAAGGACCCTGCCAACGATAATCTGAATCTACTGCCCTGTTCCTGAACGGAAAATCCACCGTTGTAATGATCTTGTATATCTCTGGCGCCTCCACTTTCAACGCCCGCGCCACTTCAAACGTATCAACAAACTGGCTTTCCCCGCCTTCCGCCTCGTTTTTAAGACAATGCAGAAATTGTAGACCAGGCGGGCATTCCCGCGTCGGTAAATCCATATGAAGCGGTAAACCTATGGTGAGATAGGCGTTAGAATCTGCTTCGGGTTTGGACATCACATCAAAAACAGCCCCAAAATTGGAAGACCGGATAACGCCAATACGCTCCGCCAGTTCTTGAACAGTCCCTTTTGATGTGGGTACATTTGATACAAGGGCCAATCCATGCAATTCAAGGTAGCTCAGCCAATCGTAAAGTTCCCCATCATCCTCCAGGGTTTTCTTCCCGTCAAAGACCGTAAGGTCAAGCGCCTCTCCCCACGTTATCCGGTTTCTTTGGGTCGGTTTTCGTGCCCAATCGTCATAGCTATTGGCGCGTAGCCATCCCGGATGATATCGGCTGGTATGCGCGTCATTTGACCAGGTAACAATAAGATACCCCGCATCATCCAGGGATACATCCTGCGCATATAGGTCTTCAGGAAGGCGCAATAAATCCATGATACTTTCCCGGGTCACAGGATGATGACAATCGGGGCAAGGACATTGTTCTCTCAACCAAAGAGGATGAAAACAGCTTTTCTGATTATCATCCCATAAAACTGCAATTGTTTTAGCGCGAATTTCAACCGATAAAACCTGATGCGTGACAGGCCAAAAATCGATATCCGGTGCCGATTGAAAAGGATACCGAGGTTGATCCTCTGGTTTTGGCTGGTTCATGGCATTCTCCTTTCGGCCTGCCACCGATTTTACTGGATAACCACAAATCCTGTTTGATATAAAGAAACACTAATTTGACGACGGCAAACACGAGGCATGCATGAAAGAAATCGCCATTGTTTTGTTTGAAGGGTTCCCGTTGATGTCCATGACAACAATCACGGAGCCCTTACGTGTTGCCAACCGGGAAAGCTCGCACACTCTTTTTAATTGGCAGCTTGTGACAGAAACCGGTGATCCGGTTTGCTCATCCAGTGGCATACCAATTACCCCCCAGCAATCCTACAAATCGGATTATGTACCGGATGTTATGTTAGTATTGACATCATACTATCCTGAAAAAAGCCTAAC
>NVRR01000140.1 GCA_002732675.1 Sneathiella sp.
TCGCCTTTTTTCTGCCTGATCTGTCCTGGCAATATGAATGGACCATCTTTGCTGTCGTTGCGGTCCTCAGCATTTTCGTCCTCCGACGGTTTTTTCGAAAAAATCCCGGCGTCGAAGACAATCTGACCCTCAATAAACGCGGTGCACAATATATCGGACGACACTTCACCCTCGTCGAGCCTATCCTAAACGGCCGGGGTAAAATCCATGTGGATGATACCCAGTGGTCGGTGGACGGACCGGACATGGAGGAAGGCGAAACTGTCCGTGTAACCGGCACGAACGGCACCCTGCTTGTGGTTGAACCAAAAAAATAAAAAGGAAAGAATAATGGGAGAGATGTTGGAGCTTCAAGCGGCTGATGGCCATAAATTCGCCGCCTACAAAACAATGCCCAAGGGTGCGCCAAAAGGTGGCGTTGTCATTGTACAGGAGATCTTCGGCGTTAATTCCCATATTCAGAATGTCTGTAATCGCTATGCGGAGCTGGGGTTCATTGCCATCGCGCCCGCGTTGTTTGACCGTATTGGCCCGAGTATCACGCTGGGCTATGAAAGCGACGACGTGGCACAGGGCATCAAATATAAAATGCAGATCGAGGATGATCTGGCACTGGCTGACATTACCGCCGCCGCACAAGCGATCTCTGATGTCGGGGATATTACCGTCATTGGCTATTGCTGGGGCGGCAGCCTGGCGTATTTAAGTGCCTGCCGACTTTCCGGCATCACCAAGGCTGTCGGATATTATGGCGGTCAGGTAGCGCAGGATATCGGGGAGACGCCCAAGGTTCCAGTGATCCTGCATTTCGGTGATCAGGACGGATCCATCCCGATGGAAGCCGTTGAAAAGGTCAAGGCTGCCCGTCCCGATGTCCCGGTTTATGTCTATCCGGCGGGGCATGGCTTTAACTGTGACCAGCGGGGTAGCCATGATGCGGGTGCCGCAAAACTGGCGCTGGAGCGGACCCTCGATTTTATCGGCTAGGCTTTCAGGCCTGAACGAATTCCAGCAATACCCCAGCGGTATATTTTGGATCGATCCGCAAGCTGCCATTGGATATAGCCTGGGGCGTAATACCGGTTCCTTTGAAATATTCCGACGTCTCGGTAAGGTCCTTCACACCAATGGTCATGGCGAAGGGGTGCGGAGACGGCGGCAGTTCTTCGGCGAAGCTTAACCCCGGAAACAACATATCCAGATCCACATCGTTGACAAAAATCAGGTTTCCCTGCGCCGTGCGGACCGTGACCGTATCGTCCGTAACGGTGACATGGATGGAGCCAAATAATCGGCGGTAATAATTTGCCGTCAACGCCGGGTTCTCCACCACGAAGACGACAGACGCAATATGCCGGGCCCCATTTGCATGTGCTAGCCATTCAGGGCGACGGAGCAATTCAGGGGTCAGGTGATGGCAGATAAACAGATGTTTTTCCGACAGACCCTCTGCGCCGATCCGGATCAGCTTAAACCGCGGCAGGACATCCCCTTCCGGTAACTCCAGTTTACGTTTCAAATCCAGCAAATCTGATGGACGGAGGCCTGCACCAACCAGAGAGCTATGGGTCGCATCGGGGCTATCACTAGCAAGTGCCACGCCCAACAGCCCTTCCCCCCTGTCTGCCAAGGTAGTATCGAGGCCATTCGTCTCCAGCGATGGGTCAACAACGCCCAACAGCTCAATATAGTTATCTTCAAACATGACGCAGTAATTGGCCGTCCCCCAGCCGATATGAGATCCACGTGGCGTCACTGTAAATCCCAGGCCTTCGAATGCGACCCGCGCCGCCTCCAGATCATGAACACCAACGAGGGCGTGATCGATCCCGGTAATATTATGAGGCATGTGCTACTCCGTATAAAATGTATTCAGTACGTGAAAGCACCTCATGCTGTTCGCCGGACAAAGGCCGTTAGCAAGCCAGCGCCAATCAAAAAGCTGGCCCCTATCTTATTGACAATTCTCAAGGTTCCTGGCTTTGAGAACCTCGCGCGTAATTGCCCGGCCAATGCTGCCCAGATTATGACATTGATAGCGGCACCCGCCAGGAATGTCGCCTCCAATATCACAAATTGCAACCCGACGGGTTGGCTAACATCAACAAACTGCGGAACAAAAGCGATAAAGAAAACGATGCTTTTAGGGTTCAGTGCCGTGACGACATAGGATGTTCGGAACATCGCCCACATGGACTGCCCTTTCTGGGCTCCTTTAAGATCGCCGAGTTTACCGCCCGTCCGCCAAAGCTTGATACCAAGCCAGATCAGATAAAGTGCGCCTACAATCTTCATGGCCGTAAACAGGTTGGCTGAGGCCGCGAGTATCGCGCCCGCACCGAGCAAAGATACCGTCATTGCCGTAAAATCACCCAGCGTAACGCCCGGAACAGTCGCCCAGCCCGATCGCCTTCCGCTGGCGAGAGCGCAGCTTATAACAATCATGACAGTCGGCCCCGGGATCGCCAGCAATGCTGTGCTGGCGATAAAAAACGATATCCAAAGTTCAAGCGACATTTTTTGTCTTTCTCATGGTTCAGGAAAGCAAAGACATAGCCCAAGTCAAATGACAACAGTCTTTTTTCGGATAATCGGGGAAGGACCGAATGATTGATTTTATGACCAAGCTATCGTCCTTCCTAAAGTACGCGGCCCGCGACGGCATCAAGCCTTTTGACCAGCGCCGGGTCGCGGGCATCGGGCGCCGTGATCAGGGCATTTTCCAGGGCATGATGGCAGCCGCTCCGGCATGTTTCTGTCCGTTTGCCAAGTTCCGGCGCGGCAGATTTGACCAATCCGCGGGCATTATCACCGTTTTTCGTCAGCACCTCGATAATTTTCGAAACTTCCACCGCATCATGATCAGGATGCCAGCAGTCATAATCCGTCACCATGGCCACTGTCGCATAACACATCTCAGCTTCACGGGCGAGTTTGGCTTCGGGCATATTGGTCATGCCGATCACCTGACAGCCCCAGCTGCGATAAAGCTCGGATTCTGCCAGGCTGGAAAATTGCGGGCCTTCCATGGCGAGGTAGGTGCCGCCGCGGTGAACCGCGATGCCTTCTGCATGCGCCGCCTGCTCCAATACATCGCCAAGGCGCCCACACACAGGATGTGCCATGCTCACATGGGCAACAAGGCCGGTGCCAAAGAAGCTTTTCTTGCGGTCTATGGTCCGATCGATAAATTGATCAACGATAACGAAGGTGCCTGGCGACAAATTTTCTTCGAAGGAACCACAGGCACTAACGGAGATGATTTCCGTGACACCGGCCCGTTTCATTGCGTCAATATTGGCGCGATAATTTATCTCACTGGGCGGAATTTTATGGCCACGGCCATGGCGGGGCAGGAAGACCATATCAACATCGCCAAGACGGCCAAACAGCATCGCATCAGAGGGATCGCCAAAGGGACTGCTCACCCGCTCCCAGCGCGTCTCTCTGAGGCCTTCCAGTTCATAAACACCGCTGCCACCAATGACGCCAATGACCGGTTTGCGGACGGTTAATGCCATCTCATTCCCTAAAAATGCATATATTGATTTCTAAATTAGTACACAAAAAAGGGCGCTTGATGAAGCGCCCTTTTGTTATTCTCTATGCCTGACTATCAGTGAAGATCAGACCAGACTTTCTTTTTCACCGCATAGAACAAGCCGGCAAGGATCAGCAGGAACAGGATGACCCGAAGGCCAATGCTCTTGCGTTGTTCCATTTTCGGCTCAGCCGCCCATGTCAGGAAGACCGTGACATCCTGGGCCATCTGATCGACAGTCGCTGGCGTCCCATCGGAATATTCAACCGCATCCTCACTCAAAGGCGACGGCATGGCAATCTTATGACCGGCAAAATAGGCGTTATAGCTCATGCCATCCGGCAACTCGAAATCCGCGGGCGCATCCGTATAGCCCGTCAGCAATGAATAGAGATAGTTATCACCGTCGGCGCGTGCTTTTACGATCAGAGACAGATCTGGTGGAAAGGCGCCACCATTGGAAGCCCGCGCCGCATTTTCGTTGGGAAAAGGCGTGGGAAAGACGTCAAAAGGCTTGCCGGGGCGTTCGAACATTTCCCCTTCACCATCCGGACCATCGACATAATCGGATTCTGCGGCAATTGCCTTGATTTCTTCTTCACTGAAACCTAGATCGGCGAGTGTCCGAAACGCGATGAGGCCAAGACCATGACAACCTGCACAGACTTCGCGATACACCTGAACGCCGCGCTGCGCGGACGCCCGATCGTATGTTCCAAACATCCCACCATGATGCCAGCTGATGGATTTCAACTCAATCGCGCCACCTGAGGCGTGGGCGCCTCCTGCAATGCCCATGGATACCAGAGCCGCAATGCTCAACGACGTGATCAATTTAAGCATTGTCTGCCTCCTTCACTGGAGATGTTTTGGACAAGACATCCTCAGAAATGCTCGCGGGCAATGGCCTTGGTTTTTCAAACAAGCCGATCACCGGTAGCAACACCAGAAGGTGAAGGAAATAATAGACGGTAAGTATGCGCGCCACCAGCACATTGGTCACGGCAAAAGTAACCCCTTCTTCCATGAGCGGAACGCCGTCTTTCATTTGTGCAATGCCGTCAATCATGACCGGAACCATGCCGTGAATTTCGGCAATATTTCCGTCAGCACTTTGCCCGCCCATATAGGTCAATCCGACGCAAACAGCACCAAACACCCAGAATAGCTGCTTAAAAATCGGACGGAAGCGCGCGGAGCGTATCCGGCTCTTGTCAAGCCACGGCAGAGCAAACAGAACGGCAATGGCACCAAACATCAGCAAGACGCCACCCAACTTGTCGGGAACCGCCCGCAAAATCGCATAGAATGGCAGGAAGTACCATTCCGGCACGATATGGGCCGGTGTGACCAGTGGATTGGCCGGAATGTAATTGTCCGGATGGCCCATATAATTCGGCGCATAGAACAGGAAGGCCGAGAATATAATCAGGAAGATAGCCAAGCCGAACAGATCCTTCACCGTATAGTAGGGGTGGAAGGGAATGCTGTCCTGCTTATCCTTGATCTCAACACCTGTTGGATTGTTGGAGCCGCTGGTGTGCAAGGCCCAGATATGCAGGATCACTATACCAACGATCACGAAGGGCAGCAGATAATGCAGGCTGAAGAAACGGTTCAGGGTCGGATTATCAACAGAGAAACCGCCCCAGAGCCAAGAGACGATACTCTCGCCCACGATCGGGATAGCACTGAAAAGGTTGGTGATAACCGTTGCGCCCCAGAAGCTCATCTGGCCCCACGGAAGCACATAGCCCATAAAGGCCGTTGCCATCATGAGGACGAAGATAATCAAGCCAAGCCACCACAAAAGCTCCCGCGGTGCTTTGTAGGAGCCGTAATAGAGCCCCCGGAACATATGCAAATAGACGACGATGAAGAACATCGAGGCGCCGTTGGCATGCATATACCGGAGCAGCCAGCCATAATTCACATCGCGCATAATATGCTCGACGCTTTCAAAGGCCAGATCCACATGAGGGGTGTAATGCATCGCCAGAACGATACCGCTGACAATCTGGACAACCAGCATGACGCCCGCCAGGGATCCAAACGTCCACCAGTAGCTCAAATTCTTAGGCGTTGGATATTCATACAGGGCGTGATGCAGCATGCCCATAATTGGCAACCGCTCTTCCACCCATTTTACAGCTGAGTTTTTTGGTTCAAAAGACATCTGATCCCCCTACCCGATCCTGATATTATTATCGTCGAGGAATTCGTAAGGCGGTATGACCAAATTTTTTGGCGCCGGACCTTTGCGAATACGACCAGACGTATCGTAATGGGAGCCATGGCATGGACAGAACCAGCCGCTGTAATCCCCTTGCTCCTTGAGCGGTATGCAGCCAAGATGCGTACAGACACCGACCATAACCAGCCATTGAGGCTTGATCACGCGTTCTTCATCGGACTGCGGATCCGGTAAATTCGCGATCACGACATCTTCGGCCTTTTTGATTTCACCTTCTGTGCGGTGCCGGACGAATACCGGCTTCCCCTGCCACACAGCTGTGATTTCCGAGCCTATTTCGATGCCGTCAAGGTCCACTTCCGAAGTGGAAAGCGCCAGAACATCAGCGGATGGGTTCATTTGCGCGATGAAAGGCCAGATGGCCGCAGCAGCCCCAACGGCACTCAATCCGCCAGCGGCAACATATAGAAAATCACGGCGGGTAACGCCGTCTTCCTCTACAGGGGTGGTGGTCGTCATTTACTTGTCCCCAAAACCGATAAAAAATAATTGGTTAGCGTCCGCTTTTTGTCATCATATAGCCGTTATGTCTAGCCCGAACGTGTCATTTGCGACAATAAAGCGCTGATTTTTTCTGTATTTGTTACTTCCTTGCCATTACAACGTCGTCATGAGACTTGCCCTTTACCAACCAGACATCGCACCAAATGTCGGAACACTGCTGCGACTGGGTGCCTGCCTTGGCACCAAGGTGGATATTATCGAGCCCTGCGGCTTCCCCTTTGGCGCCAAGGATTTACGGCGCGCTGTCATGGACTATGCGGACGCTGCTAATGTCACCCGTCATGCCACCTGGGAGAAATTCTGCGAGACCATCGGACAGAGTCGCCTCATTTTGCTAACGACAAAGGCAGCGATTCCCTACACCGGGTTCAAATTTCAAGAATCGGATATTTTACTTCTGGGGCGCGAGAGTGCGGGAGTCCCCGAAGACATCCATCAAAACGCCGATCACCGGGTCATCATTCCGATGGCGGGCGGTCTACGTTCAATCAATGTGGCCCTTGCGGCCGCCATGGTGCTGGGAGAAGGCCTGCGACAAACGGGCAGCTTTCCAGAACCCTCCCTCCCTTCAACATCATCAGGCCCGATATGACAACGACGACAACGGAATTGAGAAAAACCCAGGCAGCTGAGTGGTTTCGAGAGCTTAGAGATCAGATACGCAACAGTTTTGAAGCGCTTGAAGACGAGCTTACCGGAACGGGAGCCGACACGCCCCCCGGACGCTTCGAGGTGACGGAATGGGATCGGCCAGGCGGCGGTGGCGGTGAAATGTCAGTGATGAAAGGTCGCGTCTTCGAGAAAGTCGGGGTCAATATTTCAACGGTCCATGGCCAGTTCTCAGAAGAATTTCGGGCAAATATTCCCGGAACCGACGCAGATGGCAACTTCTGGGCCTGCGGAATTTCGCTGGTCGCCCACATGCGCTCACCGCTCGTCCCCGCCGTGCATATGAATACCCGTCATATTGTCACGGAAAAGTCGTGGTTCGGCGGCGGTGCCGATTTAACGCCGATGTATCCGAACGATTCGGATACATCGGATTTTCATGCAGCCCTCCAACAAGCCTGCGATAAACATGACCCCGCGTACTACCCGCGCTTCAAGGAATGGTGCGATGAGTATTTCTATCTGCCCCACCGGGAGGAGGCGCGCGGCGTTGGTGGTATCTTCTATGACAAGCTGGACAGTGATTGGGACAAAGACTTTGCCTTCACACAGGATGTCGGGCGGGCGTTTCGCGATATCTATCCCGATATCGTTCGTCGCCACATGAACAAACCCTGGACGGCCGAACAGCGCGAACACCAACTGATCCGCCGCGGCCGCTATGTGGAATTCAACCTGCTCTATGATCGGGGCACAACGTTCGGTCTGAAAACCGGCGGCAAAACAGAGGCCATACTGATGTCGCTACCGCCCGAAGTGAAATGGCCATGACGTAGGGTATCGCCTACATTATGGCCCGCCTGTGATCAGGCGCACACCTGTTTCCCTTGGAGGACGATGCCTGTTGATGTAATATCTTCACATCAGATACAACGACCAAGGGGGTTATGATGGTACGCTATAGATACAGTCTTTACAGTTTGATTGTCCGTGTCTTTGGAACAATTTCAAACGCCGTTCACAGCCATCAAAATGCCACAAAACCTTGTCATGGATGTGACTGCCCGTAATAACAGACGCGGACACATAGCAGACCTTAGCCAGTCTCCCAAAAAAGGCCCCGATTAACTCGGGGCCTTTTTTTTGTTCTTTTCCCATACAAAGA
>NVRR01000141.1 GCA_002732675.1 Sneathiella sp.
CGCGTCGCCGAGGACAATAGCAATCATCCCCCCATGACCGAGGCCCGAAAACTTGCCATCGCTGGCGCCGTGCAACCAACGCTCGACGATGCGTCGGGCGAAGATCCCTCCGGCGAGGAGAGCCGCTAGTGTTAGCTCCTTAGCTGATCCCGTTGGCGCGCTGGAGCTCGCGGATACAGACGACAATACGGTCCAGTTCTTCATCCGTCATTTACCTGATCCTGCCGATGATAGCGGCCCTCACCATAATTCGTAAAAAAATGCCAAATTGCAATACGCCTAGCTGCCTTGTGATGCCGCCGACGCCGCGCCGTATTTTATGGGTATGCGCCTTACAGCCGTAGAGATTGAGGCGACGCCTATTGTAATTGCGGAGGCATTTGGTGGATTGGATTAATCAACAAGATTATACGATGGCATAATTTTATTCTTCATCATCTGGTAATTCGTCAACAAGGCTGTCTTTTAATTCCTTCAAAGCTTCGCCAATCCCTGCAACCGCGATCAAGCTGAAAAGAAAGTTATTCAGATGCGCGATAAAACGCTTAAAAGGATTTCTGATTAGCCCAAGAATACCCTGGTTCAAGTTTTCACGTAGATCTTGATTAGCTTGCGTCAGTTGCTCTTCTTTCAGATTCAACTGGCTTCCATAGAAGCCTCCTTTTTGTAATTTTTCTCTAGATGCTTCAAAAATAGCAGCTTCCGGGTGGATCTCACCAGATCCATTTGGATTATAAATGAAGTCTTCTAGGTATTCGTCTATCGCCGACGTGATCAGAGGCGCCCTCTCCCCAAACAGGAGATCGCCGTTTTCACGAATCGCTCTAATAGTCTCAATCGAATCCATAAACATATGAAATATTCGGCGCCTTACGTCATCTAAATCGTCTGTTGATAAAGGCATTTTCACTCCTCCCAATTATCCAAAACTGGTGTACAACATAGTGCAACTAAAGCAATTGTAAATTAGAATTATATAATATACATAGATTTCTCACTACAAAAATAGAATATTGAACTTACGCACTCCAATTACCGGCTCAATGTATTGTACCGGCCCCGCCAACTGCCAGTCGTGCTATCTCCCAAATCACGCCCAGCAGCGCCAGTGCCGGCAAGGCGCCCAATAGCGTAAGGGCCATGTTGATTGGGTGGGCCAGATATGCCCTATGTGGCCCGCGTCGTGTCGATATCGGAAGCCGCAGGGCAAGATGGTCTATATGACTGATCTTGACCGTGTTTTTCTCCTCTCCTAGGCGCTGACAAGCTGTTGCCAGGGCTCCCAGGCGGCAATCTTTTCGGCAACCAGCTGATATCCCGCGCCGTTGGGATGCAGGCTGTCATTCTGATCGAGCGACGCCGCGTAGGCATCGCTTGCCCTGAGGCCTTTAAAAACCGCGAGGTACGGCACATCATTCTCAGCAGCGAGGGTTTTATAGACCTCATCGACCTTGGCGATATCATCATTGCGAAAATCAAGATCAAGGCCCGTCATCTCTGAATGATAGGGCATTCGGGCCGTCAGGGTCGGAAACGGCCCGATGGCGATCAGCGGCGCAATCTCCTTCAATTCCTGCAGCAACCCGACATAGGCCTCCTGCAACCGCCGCATCGGCGTGCGCGACTGGCCGTCGACGCGGGCAATGTCATTCATGCCGCTGCACAGAACAATGCCGCCAAGGTCATACTCCAGTATCCGCGCCCGGCATTCCGCCGCGGCACGGGCTCGAATTTCGCTCAGCAACTGTCCGCCCACCCCAAGGTTATAGGGAATAATCCGGTCCCGATGCGGATGGGAAAGCCGTCCGGGCCATCCCGCCCCGCTCTCATCGCCCATGCCTTCGGTGGTGGAGGCACCAACAAAACAAATTCTTTTCATCATCATCCCTGCAATCATTAGTTCGCGGCGAGCTTAACGGCTGCTTTTTCACATCACAAGTAGCAGCGGCGACAATTGGGTTTTCGAAGGGGCTCGGAGCTGATAGTCTGCAAAAAAATAATAAAAAGGACGCTTCAAATATGACCCCTCAGGACCTGATCGGCAGCTGGTGGCTGGTAAAATGGCAATCTCTCAAAAATAACACGCCCGACGGCTATCCCATGGGCGAGGATGCGAAGGGGCAGATCATCTACGCCGCCGATGGCCGCATGTCAGGCTTCCTGATGCGCGCCGACTTCGCGGACCAGCCGCGCGAAACGGCCGCCAGCCCGGATATCTGCCTCGCCTATGGCGGCACCTACCGGATTGACGGTGATCAGGTGATCCATGATGTGATGGTCTCGACCGTCCCCTACTGGATTGGCAACCCGCTGATCCGCACCATTGTCCGTCAAGGCGAGGATATCCTACTCAAAACCAAACCGGAGGCGACGAAGTCCGGCAATATATACGAACATCATCTGTTCTGGCGGCGGGTCGTCGGAAACTAGCGCCCCTTCCAGTCAGGTTTACGTTTCTCGGCGAAGGCCTTGGGGCCTTCGAGGGTGTCTTCGGCCTCCCGCCAGACTTTGAAGGTCTCGTAAGTCGCCTGATTGGCGATGGCGTCTTCAAGGCTTGCCTCATCCAGCCCGCGCATAACCGTATCTTTGGAAGCGCGAATGGCCAGCGGTGCCGAGCGCAGGATGAGCCCGCACCAGCGCTCTATGGCGGCGTCAAGCTCATCGGGCGCGACGACTTCATTGACAAAACCGAGCCGCTCGCCTTCCGCCGCCGAGACCGGCTCCGCGCTTAAAATTATGCCCATGGCTTTCTTGAGACCAATTTGCCGGGCCAGCCGGTGCATACCGCCGCCAATCGCCACGGCGCCAACCAGCGGTTCGGGCAGGCCAAAGCGGGCATTGTCAGTGGCGATAATCAAATCGCAGGCCAAGGCAATTTCAAATCCGCCACCGAGCGCCACGCCGTTCACCGCCGCAATCACCGGCTTATCCAGATCATAGCGCTCAATCAGTCCGGCATAGCCGTTTTTGGGGTATACATGCCGCTTCAGCCCGCCGCTTGTCGCAATGGCTTTGAGATCACTGCCGGCGCAAAAGGCCCGCTCCCCCCGTCCCTTCAACACGCAAATATATTGATCTTTATCTGCGGCGAACGCGTCCAGCGCCGCTTGCATTTCTGCGTGCATGGGCTTGTTGATAGCGTTCATCACTTCTGGCCGCTCAAACGTGATGCGCGTGACATGATCGGCCGTTTCAACGGAGATAAATTCGTAGCTCATTTTCGGTCCTTTTTCTTATACATTCTATAGAATGTTATTTTTTGACCCCTTGTCATCAGTGACTTCATAGTGGGTATTTATCAGCTTTTAATTTTCCAACTCCCGTCTTCCTGACGGCAGGCTGTGCCATAGGTGGTCTGGGTTTTACCACCGATTTCCGACCGGGCCGTATATTCGCGGCAATACTCACCGCTTTTCGCCTGATAGGTCCGCTGCGGGCTGACTTCATATATGCCGCCATTCTCCGGGTTATTCCAGATAACTTCCTGGCCGTCCTGCCCGTGCTCCAGTACCTGACCGATGCAATTCTGATCGATCTCATCCATGGAACGGCCGATGCTGCCACCAATCAGATAGCCGATGATCGCGCCGCCCGCGACCCCGACCAATTGTCCCTTGCCTTTGCCGAGTTGCGATCCCGCGAGCCCGCCAACAGCAGCCCCCAGCACACTTCCCAGAAGTTCCCGGTTGCAGGCGCCGCGATCAATACCGAATGGCACGGCTGGTGGCATAGCATAGACGCGCTGATCTCCCTTATATTTGTTTTTATTCTTGCCCTTCTTGTTCTTGTGGTAGCCCCAAGCCGGGGCCCAGGGCGGCGGATCAGCATAAACCGGCGCGATGGTGATAAAGCTGAAAGCCATTGCCATTCCGATAATCAGCAGTTTCATCTTGGTCTCCCCTCAAAAATCGATCTTACAAGCTGTCAGGATAAAAGCAAAATGCGTCCAAACTCGGGCACTCATGTCACGGCCTAGTAATCCCATTTCCAGAAGATGCCAACACTGCTATCCGAAGACTGCCCCATTTCCGTCTCGACCGAGATATTGGGTGTCAGGTCAATCTGGACCTTGGCCCGCGTCGTCCCCGCTTCTGCCCCCTGATCAACACCGACATAGATATTGTCGCTGACATACTTGCCGACGCTGACTTCGGCCTTGCCGGTTTCCGCATCCGTGCCCGCGCTGATCACATCGACGCCAAGGGTGTCCCGCATAAAGCCCATGATGCCGCCGCCAGATCCGAACTTGCCCGAGATCGAGGCAATGGCTCCTGCCAGCTGGACGGCCTCCAACGCGGACAGCCGTCCCGACGACTTGCCGAATAGTACCTGCGAGAGGACTTCATCTTCCGGGCGACCATCGTTGGAGGAAAAACTGATTGTCGGGTCTGATGCCGTTCCCTGGATTGAGACCAGCGCCGTAATATTGGTGGCTTCATATTGCGCCGATAAATCCAGCTCCGGATCGAGATCGGCGCCGCCGAGCAATGAAATTTCCCCCGATTGCAAAATGAAAGCCTTCCCGGCGAAGGTGAACTGACCGCGCACAGGTTTCAAATAGCCCTCAATAACCGGACTTTCAACCGTGCCCTTGACGGTAAACTTGCCTTCCCATTCGGAGTCAAGACCTCTGCCGCGAATGAAAACGCGCTTTGGTAGCGCCAGCGCCAGATTAAGATGTGTCGTCCGTTCAATCGCACTGCCAACGTCTTCTTTAGTCGTCACGGCGCCCGGCCGGTTTATCTCCGTCACCTTCAAATCAACAACATTCGCCGCCAACGCCCCGCCAATATTGATATCGACTTCCTGGGTGGTGACATCGCCGGTGATATTGAGCGACGAAAGCTGCCCCTTGATGCCAATGTTCGCATCCGTCGTCACGTCAATCTCATCCTTATCCACCACCCGAAACCGATTTAGCGCGATTGTCAAATCCACTGCGGGATCGGACAGAGAGGCCAACGTAATCACTCCCTCAGATGTCATCGATCCGCCTTTGCCATCGACCGCACTGGCTTTCAGGCGCACCGTTTCGGTGTCTTTAATGCTGGCGTCGAGCATCAATTTATTCAGGATCGTGCCATTTTCGACATTCTCATATCGCCCCGCCGCCAGGGTCGCCGTTCCGTCGATTTTCGGCATCGCAAGGCTACCGCTCATGCGACCATTTGCCGTCAGTTGCCCCGACAGAATATGCGTATCCAACGCAAGAAGCGGCCATAAGCTACTGATATTACTGTTGATATCTATTTTAATATTAACCGGTTTATTTTTATTAACCGATACTTCAAACGGTGCAAGAGCGAGATTGATCGGCAGGGACCCGGTTGCAGTCATATCGGTATTATCAAGGCCGCTGATATCCCCGTCAAAATCTAGCTGGCCTTTGCTTAACGTCGCCGAAAGGCGGCTTGCCAAGGTTGGCAGATTATCATACGCCGCGTCCGCCATGCGGATTTCCGACGCGCTAAAGGACATCTTGCCGCTACTCTCGCCCGCCGAGGTGATAGAGAGACTGACACTGCCGTCAAGGAGGCCGCTGAGGGTCAGGGCCGGATCCACCAGTTCCAGCAGATCGAGCGGCAGGGTGCTGATCTTGATATCGGCCGTCGCCGCGGCTTCGCCGATATTCGCCGAGCCACTGATCGCTCCCTTGCCAAGACGGATATCAAAGACGTCAAGCTCCAAGTCATTGCCGCTCTGGCGGAAGGATATGGGGCGGTTCATGGCAATCTCACGACCGGCAAACGCACCGCCAAGCCGTGAAATCGCGAGTTGTGTGGCCGTCTCTCCCAGGGTCAACTGCCCGGCGCCATTAAGCTGTAAATCAGGGTCAGAACCGCTTTCAATATCAAAGGTGAAATCAGCCTGCTGCAATGATCCCTGCCCGGTTAGCGTAACCTGCTTTAAAGGAAAATCCTGAACCAGAATACCTGTCGCCACCAGTTTGGCCGTAACATCCGGCGCATCGTTTGCCCCCTCGGTGGTTGAGGTGATTGTCAGTGTCTCAATGCCAACCCCAGCGGAGGCGAAGGTCAGGTTTTTACCCTTCAGATCAAGCGATAGGCTTTGCTTTCCGGCCCGGTCGAGAAGTGCCGCCGCAAAGTCGAGGCTGCCGGACGCCTGTTCCTCCATCAGGGCGGCGACAGCGCCAACATCGGGGATTGTTCCGGTCAGTTTGCCGGTCAGCGGTGCACCGTCGAACGGGATCGTCACGGCGCCTTCAAGGCTATTGTCCTTCTCCGTCACCGAAAGATCCGTGAGATCAAGCCGCCGATAGTCTGGCAGGGAGAACGCCGTCTTATAAAGCGCGGTGCGCTGGCTATGGGCAAGCTGGCCTTCCACATTCCCGGCGGGGCCGGTAATCAGATTGTTCGCGGTAAAATCAGCGCTAAGCTCACCGAGCTTCTTTTTGTCGACCTGAAGCGCGTTCACCGTCAACTTTCCCTTGATCGCCGGATCGGAAAGCGCCCCGCTCAGCTCAGCGTTGAGCGCTGCCGCACCGGCGATGTCCGCCCCAGCCAGCTGAGAAAGCCCGGCGAGGGATGAAAGTGTCACATCAAATGTTGATGTCAGGCTTTCAAAAGACGCCGGAAATGTCGCGTCCCCCGTTACCGCCACATCCCCCGACAGCAGTGAGATGTGGGAAAGATCAAGCGCCTCATTGGCAAAAGTAATATCTGTCGTCAGCTTGGCATCCGTGCCTATGACGCCTTGTAATGCTTTCTCCGTCATCGCCAGTTCGGTTGCCGTGGCATCAACGCTGCCTTGAAACCCTTGGCTGATATCCTGGCTTTGCAGCTTCAGTTTCGCCGATACCTTGCCGTCCATCGGCGCGACAAGGCTGAGGTCCGCAACCGATACCGTGGCCGCTGCGGTGACAACGCCGGTTTGCAATGCATATCCGCCTGCCGCCTCGGCGCTGCCATGAGCGCCGGTAACACGCGCCGTATCAACCCGCAGATAATCACTGGCGACGGTGTAGGTCGCGTTGAAATCTAAATCAAGGTCAGGGCCCAACAACGCCTTTGCTTCAGTCGGAAGACCATCAAGCCCGACAATCGCCGCCGAACCGGTGACCGGTATGACCTTCAGATCATCCAAGTCCAGTTTGGAGGTAAAAGTGCCGGTCACTTCCGTCGCCGTTAGATCCTCGGCCAGCGTTACCATACCCGCCTGCAAAATCGCATTGGCGGTTATTTCCTGAAAGTTGCCAACAACATCAAGATCCAACACCGCGGATTTCACGGCGGTTGGCGCGATAACTTCATTGACGGCGTCGGCATCACGGGCCTCCGTCTTAAGGGCCGCCTTGAAGCTCAGTTTGCCAAGATCAAGCTGGCCGGTCCCGCTGATCCCGAGGATTTTATTTTCAAGACGGGACGAGCGGAGGATAATCACGCGGTTGGCGATATCCCATGAAATCGCCGCATCGATGCCTATGCGCGAGGCGTCCACCAGCGGGATACTGGCGACGCAATCTTCGTCAAACTGCCCGCCGCCATTGAGCTCAATTTCAATCACGTCCTCACCGCGGGTATTGATGGCCATCTCTCCGTCAAAGAAGCCCTCAACGCTTGCCCGGAGCTGTCCGCGCCAGGAATTGATCGCCCCGGCCCCGGCAAAAGAGGCGGTGACCTGAGGATATCCGGGAATTTCAAGCGCCCGGGCAATCAGTCCGCCTTCCGGCTCATCAAGCTTGATATCAATACTGAGGGTGCGCTCCACCGGATGATATTCAACGCTGCCTTTTACCGACCCCGCAGCGGCATCCAGCTCCGAGATATCAAGATCACTATGGATGACACCGCCAATTTCAGCATGGGCGACCATGGCGACCCGGAGTTGCGTCTCCCGCCCCAGCACAGGTTCACCGAGCCGCAGCTTTTTAACCAATAGCTTGTCGAGCGCAATATCGACGGGAAGCCCTTGAAACCCCGCACTTTTCTTTGGGTCCTGGGTCGTCGGCAGAACCGGTAAGCGACTGAAATTCACCGCCTGCAAGGAGATTACATTTACCTGCAGCACCCCGCCCAGCAGATCAA
>NVRR01000142.1 GCA_002732675.1 Sneathiella sp.
TGGCATCAGCGGCCCGGCGCAAGGTCATTCCTACGTCGATTTCAAAACCGGCAGGTTGAAGCAATCCGTGAATTCCTATGAACATCCGCAGCCCCACGCCTGCTTCATCCAGTCCGTGTCCGATGATCTGGTCAATGAAGGCGGGATTATGGATCTATGGGTGCGCGAAGCCCGTTTGTTTAAATATGGTTCCGGCACCGGCACCAATTTCTCGAACATTCGCGGCTCCGGCGAAAACCTGTCGGGCGGCGGTAAATCCTCTGGCCTGATGAGCTTTCTTAAAATCGGCGACCGGGCGGCAGGCGCGATTAAATCCGGCGGCACAACCCGCCGCGCTGCCAAGATGGTGACATTGGATATCGATCATCCGGATATTGAGGAATATATCGGCTGGAAGGCCATTGAGGAGCAAAAGGTTGCCGCTTTGGTCGCCGGATCGAAACTCTGCAACACCCACCTTAATAACGTGATCGCCGCCTGCCATGAGATTACTGGCGATGAGGCTTTTATTCCGTCCGAAAACCCGGCGCTTCGCAAAGCCATCATTGGTGCCCGCAAGTCCATGGTACCGGAGAATTATATCCAGCGGGTGATACAGTTTGCCAAGCAGGGCTACACGGAAATTGATTTCCCCACCTATGACACCGACTGGGATTCGGATGCTTATCTGAGTGTTTCCGGTCAGAATTCCAATAACTCCGTCCGGGTCAGTGACGACTTTATCAAGGCCGTGCTGGAAGATGGCGACTGGAACCTGATCCGGCGTACAGACGGCAAAATTGCGAAAACCATCAAGGCCCGTGAACTTTGGGAAATGATCGGTGAAAGCGCCTGGCAGTCCGCCGATCCGGGCCTGCAATATGATAGTACCATCAATGACTGGCATACGTGCCCTCAGGATGGCCGCATTAATGCGTCGAACCCATGCTCGGAATATATGTTCCTGGATGATACGGCCTGTAACCTCGCCTCCATGAACCTGATGACCTTCCGCCGCGCTGATAAAAGTTTCGACGTGGAAGCCTTTGAGCATGCGGTGCGAATCTGGACGATTACTCTGGAAATCTCCGTTCTGATGGCGCAATTCCCGTCTGACGAAATTGCTAAATTGAGCTACAAATTCCGCACCCTCGGTCTGGGCTTCGCCAATATCGGCGGCCTGCTGATGGCCGAAGGGCTTTCCTATGACAGCGATGAAGGCCGCGCCATGTGCGGGGCGATTTCAGCGGTGATGACCGGGGTTGCCTATAAAACCAGTGCGGAGATGGCCGGCGAATTGGGCCCCTTCCCCGGCTACAAGAAAAACGCCAAGGACATGCTGCGGGTCATTCGCAACCACCGCAATGCTGCCCATAGCAATAGGACCGGCTATGATGCCCTCGCGGTGAAGCCGGTGCCGCTGGATACCAAAAATTGCCTCGACAAGACCTTGATAGAGGCGGCAACGCGCGCCTGGGATGGCGCCTTGGCGCTTGGCGAGAAAAACGGCTATCGCAACGCCCAGACGACGGTTATTGCGCCCACCGGTACCATTGGCCTGGTCATGGACTGTGATACCACCGGCATCGAGCCTGATTTCGCGCTTGTGAAGTTCAAGAAGCTGGCAGGCGGCGGTTATTTTAAAATTATCAACCGAACGGTGCCCGAAGCCCTCACTCATCTTGGCTATAACAAACGGCAGGCCAAGGACATCATTGATTATGCGGTTGGTCATGGCACTCTGGAAAGTGCGCCGGGGATTAACCATGACGCCTTGCGTGCAAAAGGCTTCACCGATGAAATCCTGATGAAAATCGAAGGCGATCTCGGTGCCTGTTTCGATGTCAAATTCGCGTTCAATAAATATTCTGTTGGCGAGAGTTTCTGTAAAGAGACCCTTGGGCTCACCGATGAGCAGTTAAACGATTACAGTTTTGATATGCTGGCGGGAATCGGGTTCAGCAAGCAAGATATTGAGGCCGCTAATACGTATTGCTGTGGTGCCATGACGTTGGAGGGCGCACCTTATCTGAAAGACGAGCATTTATCCGTCTTCGATTGTGCTAATCCTTGTGGTCGGATTGGCAAACGGCTGCTATCCGTCAACAGTCATATCCGGATGATGGCGGCGTCCCAGCCGTTTATTTCCGGTGCTATCTCCAAGACCATTAATATGGCCAACAGTGCCACGGTGGAAGATTGCAAGAACGCGTATCTGCTTTCCTGGGAGCTTGGGCTCAAAGCCAATGCGCTTTATCGCGATGGATCAAAACTCAGCCAGCCGTTAAGCGCCCTCACCTTCGACGAAGATGATCTGGAAGATATGAAGGAAGAAATGCAGGCGGCCGCGCCGGTTGCGGCCAGCAATGTCGTGGCCGAACGTATTGTCGAGCGGATGGTCTCGGAGCGGAAAAAGCTACCAACCCGGCGTAAAGGATATACGCAAAAGGCCGTTGTCGGTGGTCACAAGGTGTATTTGCGGACTGGCGAATATGATGATGGCGGCCTTGGCGAGATGTTTATCGATATGCATAAAGAAGGCGCTGCCTTCCGCAGCTTGATGAATAACTTCGCCATCGCCATTTCCATTGGCCTGCAATATGGCGTGCCGCTCGAAGAATTCGTTGAGGCCTTTACTTTCACCCGCTTTGAGCCATCCGGTATTGTTGAGGGCAATGACGCCATTAAGATGTCGACATCGATCCTTGATTATCTGTTCCGGGAGTTGGCCATCTCCTATCTCGGCCGCAATGATCTCGCGCATGTCAATACAGATGATCTTTATAGCGATGCCCTTGGCACTGGCGATCAACAGGCACATCTCGCACCCGATGAACGCGCGGAACATCGTATTCCGCTGGATAATGTCATCAAACTCACCTCCACAGGCTATGTCCGCTCCAACAATTTTGAGGTCCTGCAAGGCGGTCTGTCGGCACGGGCCCTGAATACGCAGCAGGTGCAGACAGAGGAAAAGCATGTGGTTGTCGCCGCTGCTGCTGCCCATGCGCAGGGCGCCGTCGCCACCTCAACCAGCGGTACGTCCGGTGCCAACAAAAAAATGGATCAGGTAATCCAGGCCCGCATGAAAGGCTATGAGGGCGATAGCTGCGGGGAATGTGGAAATTTCACTCTGGTGCGTAACGGAACTTGCATGAAGTGCGATACTTGCGGCGGCACCAGTGGATGTTCATAATATATTAAATTCAATAGGTTATGGTACCATTTTAGACCTATTAAGTAAGTTCAGTAGCGTACCCAGTAGCGTAAAAGAGTAGCGTATCCAGTACCAGTTGCGTAACCAGTTGAGTAGCGTATGAGTAAAATAGGGAATAGACGCGTTCAGTATTGACGCATTTTATGACCTAGACCTGTTTATTGTACTCCCTTTGAAAAGAGCATGTTTCCGGAAACATGCTCTTTTTTTGGGTTTACGTCCAGGTGGTGGCGAAGCCCTTGCGTTTCATATTGAGAGAGATACCGCGAGGTTTGCGTTTCGTTTCGATATCATCTTGCGGTTTACCAAAATACCAGCCCTGACCGTAATTGATACCCAAAACAGTCAACACATGCAGCTGTTCCTTGGTTTCCACCATTTCTGCAATCGTCCCGATATGCAGTTCCTGACAGAGGCGCGACATGGATTTGAGAATGGCGGCGTCCTTCTTGTTGGTCAGAACTTCCTTGATATACGTCCCGTCGATTTTGATGTAATCCACCGTCAACGCCCGGATATACTGGAACGACGATGATCCCGCCCCCACATCGTCAAGACTGATTTCCATTTTACTGGACCGAATTGTCTGGAGAATCCGCTCCGCCCGCTCAAGATCGCCAACCCGTGCCGTTTCAGTGATCTCCAGATTTATATGCTCGCGAATTTCACTGTCATCAGCATAAAGCGCCAATAAACTGTCTATGAAACGATCCGATTCCAGGGAAAGCCCCGATACATTTATGGCAAGTTTGGGTAGAATATCGCCGCGCTTTTGGAATTCCTGAAGCTTTTCCTTGGCTTTTTTGGCCACCGCCAGATCAAGATCCTGAATAATGCCGGTTTCTTCGGCGAAGACAACGGTTTCATACGGCGACTCACCATCTTTAAACCGTGACAGAGCCTCGTAATGATGAACTTCCTGATCGCCAATCGCGACGATCGGCTGATAAACCAGCTTGAATTTATAGTTCTGAAAGACAGATTTGAGCGCCAGCATCCGGTTCATGGTCGTCTCAAGGCGATTTTCCATGCCTTCATTCAGGCTCTCGATATTAAATTTCTCGGTTTCGTTATGAACGAAGCGATTGATCACATACATCAGGGCTTGCGTGGCATCTGTGCCCGACAACTGACCTTTTTCGAGCGCAACGGAATTACTTTGAACAGAAATGTCGCTGTCCGGCGCGACTTTTTGCGCCAGAGATGAAATTTTGTCTTCCAACGCCTTGCCGTCAAAGGAAGAACTATGGACGACACCGTATTTGTCATCATCAAGGCGTCCGGCAGTATCCCCACCGAGCGAATATCGACGGAGCATCGTGCCGACCTGACCCAGGAAAGCCTCCATCTGTTTTTCATCGATGCTATCTTGCATCCCCGATAGGCCGTTCAATTTCAAAAGGGTGAGTTCAACTTTCTGGCCAGTTTCGCCGGCCAGTGCCATTTGGCTATCCGCGAGTTCGAGAAAATCACCGCGATCCAGGAGTCCGGTCTCGCCATCTCTATATTCTGTCATCGAACGTACGGCACTCACACCGGAGACATTGACGGCAAGGAAAAAATGGCCGTGAGTACGCGGTAATTTACACGCGCCGACAACCGTCGATATCTTGGTCTTCTCCATGCGGGCCGCCACCGGCGTAATGCGGTCCCCTTCTTTCATGGATTTCAAGACATGCTGGATAACGTTCTTATCTTGCTCATCGAGGATATCAACGAACTTCTTGCCTTTTAGCTCCGCGGTCGCTATTCCCGTCAATCCCTTGGCGGCACCGGAGGCAAAACAGATGACACCGTCTGCGTCGAGTTCAATGAGTAAATCTGCGGCTGCAAATGAAAAGGCGACAAAGCGTTCCTTCTCACTCCGCAAATGGTCTATTTTACTATCAGTCGTCAAAGCGTTTCCTTCGCGTATTGTTGACGAACGATACGGCTCTAATGGTTAATAAATCAGAAAAGAAGTCGAAAAAACTCCATAAATAGTATTTAAAAAAAGCCCACAACAATGCGGGCCCTTTTAGATGAGAACAAAATACCCTTATTCCGTCGGTTTCGGTTCCGGCATGACGGTGCGGATATGCAACTCTCGCAGGTTTTTAAGCGGCACTTCGGCTGGGGCCTGCATCATCAGGTCCTGAGCCTGCTGGTTCATGGGGAACAGGATGACTTCGCGGATATTGGGCTCATCGGCAAGGAGCATAACGATGCGGTCAACACCCGGCGCGATTCCGCCATGGGGCGGCGCGCCGTAGCGAAACGCGTTTAACATCCCGCCGAAACGATCTTCAACAACCGCGGCATCATATCCAGCAATTTCGAAGGCCTTGATCATGATATCAGGACGATGGTTTCGGATGGCACCTGATGACAGCTCAATACCGTTGCAGATAATATCATACTGATAGCCTTTAACGTCGAGCGGATCCATGGTCTCCAAGGCTTCCAGTCCACCTTGCGGCATGGAGAACGGATTATGACTGAAATCGAGCTTTTTCTCTTTCTCATCATATTCGAACATCGGAAAATCAATGACCCAGCAGAAACGGAACACGTCTTTCTCGCAGATATCGAGATCAATGCCGATTTTGATGCGGGCCTTGCCAGCAATATCAGCGGCGCCTGCTTCCTTGTCACAAGCAAAGAAGACAGCATCGCCATCGCCGACTCCGGTGATATCCTGAATTTTCTGCAAACGGTCCGCATCGAGATTTTTGGCAATCGGTCCCTTGGCTTCGCCATCTCTAAAGATGATATAGCCGAGGCCGCCGGCACCCTCTTTACGTGCCCAGTCATTCATTTTATCAAAGAAACTGCGCGGGCGATTACCGGCGCCAGGCGCCGGAATGGCCCGGACCACGGAACCCTTTTTGATACTTCCGGCAAACAAACCGAAGCCCGACCCGCTAAAGGCCTCCGTCACATCGCTTAAGATAATCGGATTGCGTAAATCAGGCTTATCAGTGCCATATTTCAGCATGGCCTCTTCAAAGGGAATGCGTTCAAACGGCGTCACGACTTTGCGTGTCCCGGCGAACTGCTGGAAAACGGTGGTCAGGACAGGCTCAACGGCCTGAAACACATCTTCCTGGGTCACGAAGGCCATTTCGATATCAAGCTGATAAAACTCACCCGGACTGCGATCGGCGCGGGCATCTTCGTCGCGGAAACAGGGGGCAATCTGGAAGTAGCGGTCAAAGCCGGACATCATGATCAACTGCTTGAACTGCTGCGGCGCTTGCGGCAGCGCGTAGAACTGGCCCGGATGTATGCGGCTTGGGACGAGAAAGTCACGGGCGCCCTCCGGCGAAGACGCCGTCAGGATAGGTGTTTGAAACTCCATAAAGCCCTGGCTGCGCATCTGATCGCGTAAAGATCCGATAATTTCCGAGCGCAATATCATATTGTTATGCAGCCGTTCCCGCCGCAAATCGAGATAGCGATGACGGAGGCGGATATCTTCAGGATATTCCTGTTCGCCGAAGACCGGCATCGGCAGCTCATCGGCGGCGGACTGAAGCTCAAAGCTTTCGATATCTACTTCAACCGCGCCAGTCGGCAGATTGGTATTGATGGTGTCGTCGTTGCGGGCGACGACTTTTCCGGTGATCGTGACGACACTTTCGGAGCGAACCGCTTCCACCTGATCAAAATTCTCAACATCGGTTTCGATGACGCATTGGGTAATGCCATAATGATCGCGAAGGTCAACAAACAGCAGATTTCCATGATCACGCTTGCGATGAACCCAGCCGGAGAGGCGGACGGTTTTTCCGACGTCGCTGTCGCGCAATTCGGCGCAAGTATGGGTTCTGTAGCTATGCATTTGATCTCTCTTGTATTAATTGGACGAAAATAAGGTTCAACCTATTTGGAGCGCTTGTATTACATGGTTTTTTGCTGCGCGCCAACCTTCCTTTCTTGAGAAAAATCGACTATCCTGCTGCGCGAGCAGTTCAAGAATAATAACAGATAACCAGCGGACGCATTGTTGCGTTCATTTCGTTTGGAAGTGGCAGTTAGATTTCATGCAGATTATTACGACGACGGCAGAGCTTGAAGCCCTGGTTTCAAGACTGAAAGAATATTCCCATATCACTATTGATACCGAGTTTCTGCGCGAAAGCACCTTCTGGCCCATTCTCTGTCTGGTGCAGGTTGCCAGCGATGATGAATCAGCGATCATTGACCCGCTGGCAAAAGACATCGATCTCAAACCGCTCTTTGCCCTGATGGCCGATGAAAGCGTGCTGAAAGTCTTCCATGCCGGACGCCAAGATCTGGAGATATTCTTCCATCTAGCAGGGGAAGTGCCGATCCCTATTTTTGACACGCAAGTCGCGGCAATGGTGTGCGGATTTGGCGAGTCAGTTGGCTATGACACGTTGGTCTCCAAGATAGTCGGGAAATCCATCGATAAATCATCCCGCTTTACAGACTGGTCGCGCCGCCCGTTATCGGACCGACAGCTGGAATATGCCGAAGCCGATGTGACCCATCTGCGCGACGTCTATAAATTCCTGGCGGGCAAGCTGGAAGAAACGGGCCGATCTGGCTGGGTGACGTCTGAGATGGAAATCCTGAGGTCTCCCGATACCTATTTTATTCCGCCGGAAAATGTCTGGAAGCGCCTAAAATCCCGTAATAATCAGCCAAGGTTTCTCGCCATCCTGCAGGCCGTTGCCGCGTGGCGTGAACGCCAGGCGCATAAACAGGATGTGCCACGTAACCGCATTGTCCGCGATGAGGCCCTGCTGGAAATAGCGTCGAACCCGCCCAAAAATG
>NVRR01000143.1 GCA_002732675.1 Sneathiella sp.
TCGGTCAAGGTTACATTTATACATTCTGTTGCCAGCAATATCGTTCCGCTGCCTGCAAAATTCAGACTGATTTCTGCTGCTGCGTCTTCTCCCGACTGAACGGATATGGTCAGAAGCTCCAGCATTTCTGTTGGCGCTTTTTGGGAAATACCGGTGGATTTTACGGCTATCACATCGCCGAAATAAACACCGCTGCGGACCCGCGACCGATTATTGATCTTTTCCCAACGAAATCGTGATCCCGTAAGGGTAAACGCCCGATCAGTGCGCAGAAAACTCATTTCCCCGGGACTGGTAATTGTTCCTTCCAGTGCTGCCGACAGAATTTCCAATTCTTCGGCCTCGGTCGCGATCAGTTTAAGGCCATCGGGCATCGTGATATCCTGTTGTACAGTTTATTTGCTAACTGCCCGTTATACGCTCGATATCCGCGCCGCAGGCCGCCAGTTTCTCTTCCAGTCGCTCATAGCCACGATCAAGATGATAGACACGATTGATAACGGTTTCTCCCGTCGCTGCCAAGCCCGCAAGTACAAGTGAGACCGATGCCCTTAGATCTGTCGCCATTACCGGGGCGCCGACAAGCTGATCAACACCGCGGACCAAGGCAGAATGTCCGTGAACCGTGATATTGGCACCAAGCCTTGCCAGCTCCGGTACATGCATGAAGCGGTTTTCAAAGATGGTCTCGGTTATCATGGCGGCGCCGTTGGCGATGGTCATCAAGGCCATCATCTGCGCCTGCATGTCGGTCGGATAACCTGGATACGGTAACGTCATCAAGTCGACGCCATTCAGGGTCGGCCCGGTGCGAGAGACAATCAGGCCAGTTTCCGTTTCAACGACTTCTGCGCCGGCTTCAATCAAAACCTCGATCACAGATTTTATAAGGTCTGCAGATGTGTTGGTGAGTTCGATTGTACCGCCCGTGATCGCCGCGGCAATAGCATAGGTACCGGTTTCGATACGGTCCGGCATGACCCGATACTGGGTTCCGTGAAGTTTGCGAACACCGTTGATGACCAAGCGGTCCGTCCCATCTCCTTCAATATCGGCGCCCATTTGCCGCAATAGCTGGACCAGATCCGTGATCTCTGGCTCGCGGGCGGCATTCTCAAGAACCGTTGTTCCCTCTGCGAGGCAAGCGGCCATTAACAGGTTTTCCGTCGCGCCAACAGAGGCGGGTTCAAATCGGATTTCGGCGCCCTTTAACCCATTGGGAGCAATGGCCTCCATATAACCCCCAACGATATCAATTTTGGCGCCCATTTGTTCGAGCCCGCTGATATGCAGGTTCATTGGACGCGTACCGATGGCGCAGCCGCCTGGAAGTGACACACGTGCTCTGCCGACGCGGGCAAGCAGGGGCCCCATGACCAGTGCGCCTGCGCGCATCTTACGGACAATGTCGTAGGGGGCTTCGGTATTTGTGATCTCCGCCGCTGTTATTGACAGGGAGCGACCACTGCAGCTGCCACTACCCGTCATTTGCCCATCCATCACAGCGGCCGCGCCATGCTGACAGAGTAGGCTGATCAGGGTCGAGATGTCGGCAACATGCGGAAGATTGGAAAGGGTGAGTGTTTCTTCCGTGAGAAGGCTCGCAACCATAAGCGGCAGGGCGGCGTTTTTTGCACCGCTGATTTCGATTTTGCCGTTGAGTGGCTTGCCACCCCGTATCCGAATACTATCCATGAAAACTATCCTGTTCCGCCAGCTTAGAACTGATCAACTGCTGGCAGAATATTATCTTGTAAAAGTTACCAAAACAGGCGCTTTTTTATCCCTCTTTCAAGGGAAAGAAAAGAAAATGGCGCCCTACTAGCCCATTTTTATTTAGGCAGAGGCGAAACTGCCGCTAAATAGTGGCTTAAAAACGGCAGCATGCGACGATAAATTACAGTTTGGGAAGAGTGACACCTTGTTGGCCCATATATTTGCCCGCCCGATCCGCATAGGAGACTTCGCAAGGCTCGTTGCCTTTGAGGAAAAGGAACTGGCAGGCGCCTTCATTCGCATAAATCTTGGCGGGCAGGGGGGTGGTGTTGGAAAACTCCAAGGTGACATGCCCTTCCCATTCCGGCTCCAGCGGTGTGACGTTGACGATGATTCCGCAGCGGGCATAGGTGGATTTTCCGAGGCAAATCACCAGAACATCGCGGGGAATACGGAAATATTCAACCGTTCGGGCAAGGGCAAAGGAATTTGGTGGTATGACGCAGACATCCGTCTGCCGATCAACGAAACTCTGTTCGGAAAAGGCTTTTGGGTCGACTGTAACCGAATCGATGTTGGTGAAAATTTTAAATTCGTCTGAAACCCGGGCGTCGTAACCATAAGACGACAGGCCATAGGAAATTGTTCCTTCCCGTTTCTGGCTTTCCACAAATGGTTCAATCATCCTGTTTTCGAGGGCTGCAGATCTGATCCATTTATCAGATTGAATGGACATAATTTTACTCTCCGGGTCACTGGTCATTCGGGATCGGCATACTACAGTCTGTATCAGGGCGGGCCAAGATCAAAAGCGGCAAATATCATTTACCCAGACGATCTTTGTTCTTGATCGCCGCCGGTGCTGCTTCCCCGCGATGACGCTGTAGGCTTTTTCTTTTGCGCAAGTTATCGCGCAAGGCATCCGACAGAGCGGCTGCTTTTTCGGCCTGCTTCTTTTCTCTTTCGCTTTGGTCGCCTTCTTTGCCGTTCGTCATCGGTCACTCCACCGCTCATATTGACCCATATTGTTGTTTTCAATAGACGGGTTTTACGAAATGCGCAAATTTGCCATTGCAGAACCGCCGCCGCTCTTATATACAGCGGCTTGCAAATCTCATTTGCGGGCAAGACGTTATCCGCCCACTCAAGCCGCCGTAGCTCAGGGGTAGAGCACTCCCTTGGTAAGGGAGAGGCCGACAGTTCGAATCTGTCCGGCGGCACCAGAAATTCAATAAATTACCTGCTTAAACCGCAGAATAATCCATTTTTCCTACGGTCAATGGCCTGAGTACTGTAATAAAATTATGTCAGTTGGTCAGCAAGTGTGATGGCTCGCCCTGTTATTATGTGGATTCCATAGTTATTGGAGTGCGCCAGAAGAGTGACGATGGTCTGAACACGATAGGTATCCTGACGCCTCCGTTAGACCATAGAAAGAGATGCTTCAAAGAGCTTGTCCCAAGTTTGGGGACAGACTTAATTTTCACTAAATAAATCGTCAAAATACTAGATTTTAATGATTTATTTAGTGAAACTTGTGAGGATGCTTGTATGAAAATCTTGAACTCTGATAATCTCGTTTGGACTTTTCTGGCGGCTGCGCTACTGGTGCAAGCTACGTTTGTCTATTGCGTTGCCAATAGCTTGATTCCCGATAACTATTACAATATGGGTCGGTTTTATATCCTCTTTATTCTTGCCTTAGGCTTTGCCGTTTTAAGTAAAGGCCCTGGTGGGATACTTGATATCGTGCGTCCAATGCTGGTCTGGAAGGTTTCGCCGTGGTGGTATCTATACGCTATCTTTTGGCTCATAGCTTTCGCTGTTTTGGTCCTATTTATCAAAAATGTCTTTGAAGGCAATGCGTTTAAAGAAATCCCCCTGACTTTCGGCGTCCTCGGTAATTTCGGTCTTATGAAGGGTATTTTCTCCGTAGCTTTCATTGAAGAAATGGTTTGGATCGGATTTGTTCTTACATTGCTCCGGAAAAAATTTACTTGGTTTGTCGCCAGCCAGATTTTAGCGGTGTTTTGGTATCTTTGGTGGATGCCAGCCATACTATACGGTAGAGCGGTCATTCCAGATTTGCCGCTGCCAATTCTCTGGTTCCACTATATGGGGATAGCGGCCACGTGTGCCTGGGTTTACTACTTTACGAAAAGCGGACTAATTGTCGCGTTGATGCAGATGCTAACAAATACCGTGTCCCTAATTGTGCCTGTTCTTCCACATCTGTCCGATATGCAAACTTACGTTATTTTTATAGTTGGCAAATTTCTGCTCGCGGCCACACTTTTCTTCATATTTGGACCGAAGCCACTTTTTCGAAAAGGCAATTCTGGATAGGGTTTATCGTGACGCTTGTCCTAAGTGTTCGCGTAAGAATGACCTTACTTGTCCCGCGCTTCCACTCCTCTAATTTGCTCTTCTATTTACGAGGTGAGGCGAATGACCGTTTCTAAGAATGCCCCGTTTCTGGATACCGATAACGGGCCGATTCTTGCCAAGAAGCTCTCCTAAAGTCGAAGCTCAACAGCGCTACCTTCGCCTGGAGCCAATGAACAGGCGACCGCCGCTGTCGCCTGGATGAATTGCCGGTGTTGTACACCAATCGTCTTCTGCCCAATGCCCCGATCATCAAGACAAGCATTGATACCGACGGTGTCCAAGTTCCCTATTTTTTGGAAGCAGCTATCCTATCAACGATGATGGACGTGAGGTGCTCAACATTTTTGCCCTCCAGAATATTCAGGTGATTCCCACTTAGCTGAATTCCGTCAACTTCTTTATCTGTGAAGTTTTTCCAACCGAAACTGTCATCGGTCGTCATGACTTTCTCGTCGTCAAGCGTTACGGGCGTACTCCGAAATAGCGTAATTTTTGCGGCAATGGGGCCACCTTTATATTGCTCTGCAGCAGCTAACCAGGCAAATTCCAGAAGGCTCAGTCTATAGCGGGCAGGGAAATAGTGAGCTGCATATCGTATGTATTTTTCTGCAAGCTTGGTATTGCTAAGCTTTCCACGTATTCGTTGCCACAATCCAATCACGCCTTCTTTTCTAATTTTTGTGGCTTCATATAGCAGTCGCTCAACCCCGCCGTTTTCATATTTTGGATTGAACCCTGGACCATAAGTATCAATAATTCCTAGGAACGATACTTCCTCGTTTTCTTGCTCAAGCTGGCGGGCTATTTCGAATGCGGTCAAGCCACCACCGCTATAACCTGCAATGTTATAGGGACCTTTTCTTTGGCGAACGCGTATGTCGCGTATGTGTTCCTTCGCCATCGCCTCGATTGAGCTGTGAGGGGTATGTCCAAGGATGCCCCGCGTCTGAATTCCAATTACCGGATAATGCTTTCCAAGCAGAGTGCCTAGTTGCCATAGGTTGTTAACATTGCCGCCAAGACCACCGACGATAAAGAAAGGCTGCCCGTCGGTATCCTGATTGATAACTGTAGTGGTGCACCATTCATCGTCTTTCTGAATAGGCGCTGTCGTTGGATGGGCGGTGCTCCCATCGCGCTCTGAGGAAGTTTTGCGTTCAAGAACCGATGCTCCTTGCGGAATAGTCTGACAAATTTTCACAGCGAGCTTTTCGATCGTCGGATTCAAAAATAGCGTTGATATGGGTAAATCAATCGCATATTTCTTAAAAATTTGCTCAAACAACCGCAATGCCAATAGGGAATGGCCTCCCAGTTCAAAGAAATCGTCATCACGTTTCAGGCTATCTATCGACAGAATTCGGCACCATAGGATTTCCAGTTGATCTTCGACAGCGGAAATTGACTCCAGGTCAGGCTGCTTTTGAATACTATCTGTCTCAGCAACGAGCTTTGCATCAGGTGTTATTTCTAAAGCGGAGTTTTCAGGCGAAGGAGAATTTACGCCAATGTCGAAATTATCGCCCGATGAAATTTGAGACAGTAACGTACTGAACTGCCGCATATGGCGGAGGATGGTTTCGGTGTCGAATAGATCAGTATTATAGCTCCATTCCATGGAGGCATGATCGCCGTCTTCCATGATATTAAGGAAAATTTCGAAATGCTCATGGGTTCGCGGATTGGAAACCAATTTGACTTCAAGGTTCGCGAGTTCCAGGCTGCTCAGGTCAATGCCATTGTCAAAGTTAAAGACGATCGGAGTCAATAAAACACGAGAAGGGTCGCGTTTTATCTTCAGGTCTTTTAGCAATGTACCATAGGTGTAATGTTGATGATCAAGGGCATCGAGCATTGCACCGCGAACCGTCTTCATATAGCTGCTAAACGGAATACTTTCGTCGAAAAAACTGCGGATGGGCAATAGATTGACACAATGGCCCACGACACCTTCTAGTTCACGGGCAGATTGCCCTGACGAAGCCATGCCGAGGACGAGGTCTTTTTGGCCCGATTGCTGGTAGATATAGAGCTTAAAGGCGGCAAAGAGGATGTTGACAAAAGTGCACCCATTCTTTGCTGCGACAGTGCGTAAACCGCTTACCGTATTGCGGTCAATTGAGCCATCTAATCGATGACTGTTTGTTGTTTTTCCCGCAGGGTGAGGCCGGTCGGTTGGGAATTCCATGGTTGGCGGAATGGTTCGGAATTGATCGAGCCAGTATTTTTCCGAAGCCTCCCGGTCCGGGCTTGCCTGCCATAAGCGTTCAACGCGGGCGTAGTCGAGGATACTTTGCGCTGGATCCATACGGATCGTATCGTCGCTTTGGCTCGCCGTATAAAACTTTCCTATATCGTTGGCAATAATATCGATGGACCAGCCGTCACACACGATATGATGGGCCGTAATGACCAGGATATGTTCGTCGTCATCAAGGGCAACCAACTGTCCTCTTACAAACGGTTCATTGGCGTGATCAAAGGGAATATTGACTTCATCGAGAAGGATTTGATTGAGCTTGCGATTCCGCTCAGAGGCGGACATCGTTGAAAGATCAATCAGCGGGACATCAATATCCAGATCTGGACCAATAATCATATTGGCGCCGTCATCCGTAAAATGGGCGCGCAACGCATCATGTCGCTGGAAGGTTTTGTATGTGGCGTCCATAAGCGCCAGTCGATCAAGAGGGCCTTTTATTTTCAGACTGACAGACTCATTGAAGGCAGTGGAGGAAACCGGATTAATCAGAGTCGCCATCCAGATTTCTTTTTGCGATTCCGTGGTTGGAATGCTCACGGTTGTCAAATGCGCATCATTGGTTGTTGCCAACGCCTTGCCACCTAATAATTGAGGCGGAGGCCCTGATAGCCTCTTGGTTCCGGCCAACACGGACGTGACGCGATGGCCAAAAAATCCCGCTTCAATGAGTTCGTCTGCCGATTCCTTGAAGGCTTCGATAATATAATCGATATCGTCTTCCGTATGGGCAGTCGTCAGGTAACTTGGGAAATCCTCCAGGATAAAGACGCCTTTTTCCCGCAAAAGCGCGAAGAGAAGATTTCCATATTTCTGTGGATCTTCAACGCTGACATACATCAGCGAGCCGCAATTGGTCATGCGGATAGGAATATTCTGCGCCTGGAAATAGCTATCAACTGCGGAGGCAAGCCGGTCGCCCTTAGCATTCATGACTTTCCAGAAGAAGGGGGGTTGTTCCTTAAAGAAAGTGAGCATGGCCTTGACGCTGGCCATGGCCAGAGGATGCCGCACAAAAGTGCCCGCGAAGAAGGTGACCGGCTTGTCGGGGAAAGAATCGTCCCCATATTGCCACATGCCACCATCAAAGGTATCCATAAATTTAGCTTTGCCCGCGACCACACCGATCGGCAAGCCACCACCAACAATTTTACCATAGGTCACAAGATCCGCGTCAACGCCGTAGAATTCCTGGGCGCCTCGCGGGCCAAATCGGAAACCGGTGACAACTTCATCAAAGATAAACAGGCTGCCCGCACGTTCTGTGATCTGCCGGATATCCCGGATAAACTGTCGCGGCTGGAGATCAGGCCGACGGCTTTGCACAGGCTCGACAATTACGGCGGCCAGTTCGTCGGCAATTTCCCGGATAACATCTAGGGATTGTTCAGTGCCATAGGGCAGCACAATCATGTCCCCTGCGGCACGTTTGGGAATACCGGGCGCCATGGGAAGTGACTTGAGCGCGCCATTTGTATTGACACCGCGCACAAGCACTTCATCAAAATTACCATGATAATCACGGGCAAACATGACGATTTT
>NVRR01000144.1 GCA_002732675.1 Sneathiella sp.
CCGGCTGAAATCTTGATATCGGTAAGCCGGGTAATTTCGCCCTCGCCAATCGTAATATTCGCCGTCATCCGGCCCTTTTCGCCCGCTTTCTTTGACCAATGTAGTGGACTAAGTTCCAGTTTCGCCGCCGTCAAATCTGCAGAAATATTCCCAGATTTACCGCCGTCAGGGCGAATTTCGATCTTGGCGACGATATCCATCGGGCCATCGACAATATCAGTCTCCACTCCAAGAGATCGTCGCCCATCATTGTCAATGGTCCCCTCCAGATTATAAACGCGATACCCCGCCCGGTCGCCGACAAACCAGCTCTGCGCCTGTAAATTGAAGGGAATATTGCGCAGCTTCGCTGTACCGCTAATATCAAACCCCTTCGGATTGACCTCAACATGCAAATCGGCATCGGACAAATCGGTATCGTCGGCGACGTCCGGAATAAACGCACCTTTAAAATCACCAACGGCGTCAAAATCCAATTTGGCCATGGTGAGATCATCCAGAAGGGGAAACTTGAAAGAGGCGTCAACCACACCCTTCCCGGTCATGCGTGACGGTACAATTCCATATGGTGTTGCAAAACCTAATGGTTCGTGATCCAGGAACGCAAAAATGTCACGGCTATCTCCCTCGACATGGACATTGATATCCGCCCATTGAACGTCTTTGTCAAAACCATAAATCAATACGTCATCGGAGGTGACGCGAAGCTCCCCAAGCGAGCCCGTAAGGGCCGTTAGCCGGACCTGGCTTTCTGTCAGGACCCCTTTTCCAGCTATATTTGTGACCTTGGGCAGCGGTGCATAATAGTTTGTCGAGACTCCTTTTACATCAAAGCTAAGCCTGACGGCACCTTCCGGAATATTCCCGCTCTCGATCGCGCCCACTGGAATATTGATATCGAAATCAGCGGATGGAATAACGCCGTCCCGCATTTTCGTGGTCACCCAATCATATCCGTCCGTCGCCATGGAATAAGGCCAGAACAAGCCCAAGTTATTGACTTGAAAATTCGCGGCACCGCCTTTGATCTGCATTCCGATGCCCGCATCAGACAGCGAGAGGGAACCGGTCATGTTTAACGACGCCCCCATTGTCTTGACGGTCACATTGTCAAATTTGATGGAATCAAATTCACTGGAAAGAGAACCAGAGATGACGGCACTGTCTAATTCCAGCGGCTGTTTATACAAATCTGGTAAATCAATTGTGCCGGTGCCCAATTTTAAATCGAAGCCTATGTCACCCACCCCGAACTGTCGGTTCATATCCAAATTGATCCGTCCGGATGCCGCAATATTGGCGCCACTTAGTGCACCGAGTTCCGGCGATTGATTGGCAAGAAGAAAAAGCGGAAGGTCGTCGAACTGGCCGTCAATAGAAATCAGCTGTGTCTGTCGATCATAGTCGGCAAGTACGAAGACGGAGACGATTTCTGCCCCCACTTTGACGCCGCCATTTGCCTGCGCGTGGAGCCCCTCATTTTCTCGCCATAGCATCAAATCCACATCTACGGCCCGCCAGAATTTACCGAGTATTTCATCTTCCACAAAAATCGAGGAATTATAAAACTCAAGCCGTTTTAGGTATCCGGTAACTGTGTTCTTGTCCGGCTCCTCGCTTAATTCGTCAAAAATCGCCAGAAAGAGTTCCTTCGCCGCCTCGTCCTGGTCTTGATCGCTATCATCTTTAAGTTCCGCCTCCCTGGTCAGACTATATTCATAGCCAAATTTAACCTCTCCGTCCTGTGTCCGGGTCAGCCGCATTTTCAGCCCGGTAAATTCAAGCTCCGATGGCGCAATCTGGCCGCGGAGTAAGGCAGCGCCGCTAAAAATAACCGATACATCAGGAATAGAGGCGACGCGATGCCCGACTTTAGAAATAACGAGATCATTAACGACGACAGCCAGATTTTTGTCCCGGGCGCTCCATTCCAGTTCCAAATCCGTAAAATCCAGATTAATATCGGGATATTGCGATTCAAACGTCTGTTCGACATAGGGCGCGATAAACCCAAGCGACACCGGTCCGCGCGCCAATCCGGCAACCACCGCGAGCAGGCCCACAAACAACAGGACAAAACTGCCCATAACGATACGAAATAAAATTTTTGAAGTTGCTATAACCAATTGTGTTTTTCGCTTGTCGAAGTTGTATACATAAAGATAAATAACGCCACAGCGTAACCCATTCGATCCGGATTAGGAATGCAGGATATTCAAAACACGAAAATATTTCCGCTCGTTTCTACGGTATCCAATTTACCCTCTGCGGGTGATGCGGAGCTCTTGAATCTGGGCCTGGAGGAATGGACGCGACTTACCTCTGAAAATCCAGATTTGACGGCATTCGCGTCAGCTTTTAGCGCCGACCCTAAATGCGGGGACATCTTAACTGCGATTTTTGGTAATAGCCCTTACCTCAGCCATTGCCTGCTCTCTGATATCGGATTTTTCCACCATCTGATATGCCATGGCGCCGACAAATCCCTAGAGCTGATCTATGACACACTTGGCGAAATGACAGGCCCTGAAACAGACAAGGCAGGTACCATGTCGGCCCTTCGCCTTGCAAAACGGCGCATTGCCCTGCTGACCGCCGTTTGTGATATGGGCAATTGCTGGCCGCTGATGAAGATTACCGATGCCTTGTCAGATTTTGCCGATACGGCCGTCGAAATTTGCTGCAAACATCTTCTGTGGGAGGCCGGACGAAAAGGCGAATTGACCCTTGCGGACCCCGAGGACCCAACGAAAGACAGCGGGCTTGTTATTCTTGGGATGGGAAAACTCGGCGCTGGCGAGCTGAACTATTCGAGCGACATTGATCTGATCGTACTTTTCGATGATGCCAAGGTAATCTACACAGGCCGCCGATCCGTTCAGGATTGTTTCGTCAAGATTACCCGGAATCTTGTGCAGATGATGCAGGAACGCACTGTCGATGGATACGTGTTCCGCACAGATTTACGGCTGCGTCCCGACCCCGGCGCAACGCCGATCGCTCTTTCCGTCGGGGCGGCACATGTATATTATGAAAGTCAGGGCCAGAACTGGGAACGTGCCGCGATGATTAAGGCGCGCCCGATTGCCGGAGATCTTGAAGCCGGGGCGGAGCTTATCCGTTTCCTGATCCCGTTTGTTTGGCGCAAATCCATGGATTTCGCTGCCATTGAAGATATCCAGGCTATAAAATCGCAGATCCACGCCCATAAGGGTTTTTCAGAGATTTCTTTGGAAGGCCACAATATCAAAATCGGGCGGGGCGGCATCCGGGAAGTAGAATTTTTCTGTCAGACCCAGCAACTCATCGAAGGCGGCCGTAATCCTCACCTGAGAACGCCGACCACGTTACAGACACTGGAAGAGTTGGAAATTGCCCGAAAAATTGGTCATGATGTTCATGCCGAACTCCACGACGCCTACATTTTTTTACGAACCCTTGAGCATCGCCTGCAGATGGTCAATGACGAGCAAACGCAACTGTTGCCGGACCGGCCCGAAGATTTTGCCAAGCTGGGCATTTTCTTAGGCTATGACAACGCTGAGGAATTCAGAAACATATTATTTTCGACCCTGTCCTGCGTACAGCGACATTATGACGGCTTGTTCGAGTTTGAAACAACCCCCGACAGAGTTGTCGGCCGGCTTGTCTTCACGGGAACCGACAACGATCCGGATACCATCACGTCGCTGACGGAGATCGGCTTTCAGAATGCGGAGAGCCTGTCGCAGAAAATCCGTGAATGGCATCATGGGCGATATCGTGCAACGCGGACTGTCCGCGCGAAACAAATATTGACCGAGCTCACGCCTCAACTGCTGGAGGCACTGGCAAATACGACGGATCCGGACAAAGCCTTTACCCGCTTCGACGCTTTTTTACAGAAGCTGCCTGCCGGTGTTCAGCTTTTCTCCCTGTTCAAGGCACATCCCAGCCTTCTGAAACTTGTTGCCCAGATCATGGGGATGGCGCCGGAGCTTGCGGGCAACCTCGCGCAAAACCCGGAACTGCTGGACAATGTGCTATCCAGGAATTTCATGGACCACCACCCCCATATTGAGGAACTCGAGGCCGACCTTGACCTCATGCTCTCAACCGCTCGGGATTTTCAGGATGTCCTCGATATTTCGCGTCGATGGGCAAATGATGCGAAATTCAGAATTGGTGTCCAAATACTGAAAAATGTCGATCACGGGACTGATAACGGGGCGATGGCCGTCGCCGGCCCCGCCCTGACCGATATCGCAGAAGTTATCCTTTTGAGGCTATATCCCGCGGTCTTTGCAGAGCTGGCTGAAAAACATGGTGTCGTTCCCGGTGGTCAGTTTGCTGTGGTCGCCGCAGGGAAAATGGGCAGTCGGCAAATGCGGCCAAGATCCGATATCGACTTGGTCTTCGTCTATGATACGCCCGAGGACGATATGGTCACGAACGGCCCCAAGCCGATTCCCGCCGGACTTTTTTATACACGGCTGAGCCAGAGATACATAAATGCGTTGAGTGCGCTTACGGGCGAAGGCTCTCTTTACGAGGTTGATATGCGCCTCCGTCCCCACGGTAAATCCGGCCCGATTGCTCTAAATTTGCAGGGGTTTGAAACATACTATTCGAAGGAAGCCTGGACCTGGGAGCATCTCGCGCTTACCCGTGCCCGTACCGTCTCGGGCGACCCGGACCTTATGAGTAAAGTAACGACTGCCCTTTTCAAGATCAATAGTACCCGGCGCGAACCGGAAATGATGCGAAGAGACGTTGCGCATATGCGCGCCCGCGTCCATAAGGAGCATAAGACAAACTCAATTTGGTCTGGCAAGCATGTGATTGGCGGCCTCATGGATCTGGAGTTTTTATGCCAGTATTTTCGCCTTGTATACGGGCATGAAAATCCCTCCATACTCCGTCCGAATACAATTGCCTGCCTTGAAGAACTGTCGAAATGCCAAATTCTTCCTGACGGGCAAGCAAAACGGCTTATTGAGATCGACAGCCTTTACCTGAACATCTCCGGACTTCTTCAGATATGCCTGGGTGATCGTGTAATGGATGATACGGCGCCAACGGCGCTTCGCAATGCCCTGGCCGATGCGGGCCAAGTGGAAAATTTCGAAGCCCTTGCTGAGAAACTGAAAAACTCTCAAATATATGTAGATGAAACTTTCGTACAATATGTTGGAAATGATCCCTGAAAGGACAATAACGTGACCGCAATTGGAAATCCCGCTCCTGACTTCACTCTGTCGACAGATACCGCGGGTGACATCAGCCTGTCCGGCTTGAAGGGCAAGAAATTCGTACTCTATTTCTACCCCAAGGATGACACATATGGTAAAAATAAATAGTCGTTATTATTCAATATGCTAATAATCAAAAATCAACTTTGTGTAGAATTTGTGAATTAAATTTAATATTCCTGTTGAGCCGATATGCTTGCTAGTAACTAATTTTTGAATATTATCAATCCTTGGTTGATCGCGAACTCAATCAACTATTTCTTGGGGGGATAATAGATGTTCAAACTGTCAGATGACGAAATTGAACGCGCATATAAGTGCATTCAACATCACGGATTTAGTACACTAATACCAGACCCACCAGAGTGGCAGGATTTAGTTTCAAACTGGGGCGCTGTAAAAGAGCAAGTTTCGAATCTCGATTTAGATAATTATTTACCAACAACTCCCATGAGAATTTTTGCTCCCAAAAGCAGATACAATTTGAGGGTGGTTACTCACCTCCACCCAATTGATCTATTGATATACACTGCACTTGTTTTAATTGTTAGAGATGACATTGAGAACGCTCGCATTCCAACATCAAAAAAGACTGTATTTTCATACCGATCTAAACAAAACCTAGAAAACCAACTTTACCATGGTGATGGCGCTTATCAAAAATACAAGGAAGAATTACTAAAAAGAGCCGATATGGTATCGTGCAAATACGTGGCTATCGCCGATATTGCCGACTTCTTTCCTAGACTATACCAGCATCGCCTTGAAAATGTTATTGGCACAGTCGCAACTGACGAAAGATCAGAAAGTATTGCGAGAGTGTTAATACAGAAGTTCGTTAGAAATCTTTCTGGTGGAGCCAGTTATGGTATCCCCGTTGGACCTTATGCTTCAAGAAACCTTGCTGAGGCATTACTTATAGACGTTGATAGTGCCCTACAGGTTAAACGATTTAAATTTGTCCGATGGGTTGATGACTTCACTTTTTTCTGTAGATCGGATACCGAAGCACAACATTGTTTATTCTATTTGTCTCAATGGTTATTCGAAAAACATGGGCTAACTTTACAAAGCGCAAAAACCCGTATTGTACCAAAATCCAAATTCATAGCCGACAACTTAAAAACACATGAAAATAAATTGGAAGAACATGGAAAAGTTCTTAAAGATTTATGGAGTGACATCAGCCCATATGAAGATGAAAAAGTAGAGTTAGATGCCGATGATCGGGCAGAGTTAGAGCAAATAAATTTTGAAGAATTACTCCAAGAAGCACTCCGAAACAAAGACGAAATTGACTATGACATGATCTCGTTTTTACTTGGTCGCTTATCACTCATTGATGAATTTAAAGACGAATGGCGGCAAACCTTTGTCGATCTGGTTCTAAGCAATATTGAACACCTATATCCAATATCCGATAGTATTGCTCGGTTCTTTAAAAGTTTTGAAAACCTCACAAAAAGCGAGCGAAATAAGATCGCTACTGCGCTTTTAAAACCCGTCTTGTCTAGCAAAATACCTCCACCGGACTATTATACTATGTGGATACTAAGTGTTTTCATAGAAAGTGATGAGTGGAAGAATGCAACCAAACTCGCAAAAGTTTATGAACAAACCCATAGTGAAGTCGTGCGAAGATACTCCGCCCTCGCTATAGAGAAAAATGGTACTAGATCAGAAGCGCTTCTTGTACAGGCGTCATATGAACAGGCATCACCGATGCTTCAACTTGCAATACTACGAGCAACTCGCCTCCTAGGAAAAGACGAAAGGAAGTTCTGGCTGAGGAAACAGCTTGTGAACGGCATTTTAGAAAAAAAAATTTAGCGGCCTAAATGAAGGTAAAATTGCGAAAAGGAAACATCATGATCTCTGAAAGGACAATAACGTGACCGCAATTGGAAATCCCGCTCCTAACTTCACTCTGTCAACAGATACCGCGGGTGACATCAGCCTGTCCGGTTTGAAGGGCAAGAAATTCGTGCTCTATTTCTATCCCAAGGATGACACGCCCGGCTGCACCAAGGAGGCCATTGGATTTTCAGAGCGCATCGGCGATTTTGGCACGCTAGGTGTCACCGTAATTGGCGTCTCAAAAGACACTGTCGCCAAACATGGAAAATTCCGGACCAAACACGACCTCACTGTTATTCTTGGCGCCGACGAAGACGGGGCGACATGCGAGGCCTTTGGTGTCTGGGTCGAGAAGAACATGTATGGCCGCAAATATATGGGGATCGAACGGGCGACATTCCTGATTGATGAGACAGGTACCGTCCGCGATATATGGCGCAAAGTAAAAGTCAAAGACCATGTCGACGCGGTTTACAACGCTGCCGCTGCCTTGTGACGTGAAAGCTCTCTCAGATCTTGCTGTCGATATTTTATTGACCGCGCCAGCTGCTGAAAAAGCCCGCCTCAGCCGGATGGCCGCCGTCAACTGGCGGCGGCATGGTGCCAGTATGGGCGTTGGATCG
>NVRR01000145.1 GCA_002732675.1 Sneathiella sp.
TGGCGCGGTGTGCTCAGATACTTTTCCATATAGACGGCGTCATTACCAAATGCGAGCTTGGACTCGGACCGGGCCGAGGAGAAGGCTTCGGACAGCGCGTCGGCATCAACGGCGACTTTCATCCCGCGGCCACCGCCACCGGCTGACGCCTTGATGATGACGGGATAGCCAATATCGTTCGCTACCTTCGCCGCTTCCTCTACCGTCTTGATTTCGCCGTCTGAGCCCGGAACGCACGGCACGCCCAGTTTCCTCATGGTATCCTTGGCGGCAATTTTGTCGCCCATCAGGCGGATATGATCCGCCGATGGTCCGATAAACTTGATGCCATGGGCGGTGACGATATCAACGAATTTCGCATTTTCCGACAGGAAGCCATATCCGGGATGAATGGCATCAGCGTTGGTGATTTCAGCGGCCGCAATAATGGCGGGGATATTGAGATAACTCTCAGCCGGGCTTGGCGGACCAATGCAGACGCTTTCGTCAGCAAGCCGCACATCCATGGCATCGGCATCGGCGGTCGAGTGAACGGCGACGGTTTTGATGCCCATTTCCCGGCAGGCCCGGTGAACACGCAAAGCAATTTCACCACGATTGGCAATCAGTATTTTTTCGAACATTTACACTATTTATCGCTTATTCAACAATGACAAGGACTTGGCCGTATTCGATGGGTTGCTGATCGGCCACCAGAATTTCAATGACTTTTCCAGCTTTTGGCGCCGCAATTGCGTTCATGGTCTTCATCGCCTCAACGATAAGCAGGGTCTGACCGGCGGTGACCATATCTCCAGGCTGGATGAAAAGAGCCGCGCCGGGCTCTGGCGATAGATAGGCCGTGCCGACCATTGGCGACGTGACAGCGCCGGGATGGGTGCTGGCATCCGCCGCTTCACTGACCGCCGAGGGCGCCGCCACCGCTGGCGCGGCAACAGTTGCTTGGACCATATGCCCGGGAGCGTAAGGTGAGCCAATAGAGACCCGCAAGCGATGCTCGTTGGTTTCAATCTCAATTTCCCCAAGGCCGGTTTCGTTCATGATCTCGGCCAATTCACGAATGGCCTTCTTGTCGATTTCGAGTTTACTCATAATCTTTTAGTTTCTCTTTTACGTATCGAAAATATCTGCAAGGGCGTCTATCGCCAGAACATACCCTTTTGCCCCAAAACCGCAAATAACACCAGCCGCCGCTGGAGAAATATAGCTGTGATGGCGAAAGGGTTCCCGCGCGAAGACGTTGGAAAGATGGACTTCAATAGTGGGCACGCCTGTGGCCTTGATTGCATCCATCAGTGCAATGGATGTATGGGTATAGGCCGCCGCATTGAGGATGATCCCGTCGTATTTGTTCGCGGCCTTTTGGATGGCCTCGACAATTTCGCCTTCCAGATTGCTTTGGAAGAATTCTGCCGTCAGGCCAATCTGCTGTGCATGAGCGCGAACACGTGCTTCGATATCCTTCAGCGTCACAGCGCCATATATTTCCGGCTCACGAGTCCCCAGCATATTCAGGTTGGGGCCATTAATCACGATTACAGATTTTGCCATTACTAATCCTAATTGGCGTAACAATCTTGACATAATAGACGTATCTATAATGAAGTATAGATAGATATTTACCTGTCAGTTCTGGTCCGATAATTTAGGGGAATAGCGGCGACATAGTCCTCTCGCAACCGTGATTAGGCGAGCGGCGACGGCCCCGTTAGGCTGCATGGTAGAAAGAATAAGGAATTCGATTGAAGAGAGTTGCCCGCATCATACTCGTCGCCTTCGCTGGCCTGCTGGTTCTGTTTGTCCTGCCGCAGATGCTTTCCTTTGCGGCAAGTCTCAGCGATAGCGGCGCGGACTGGCAGACTGCCCGCCGAGATACCTCAGGGCAATCGCCCGCGCCAAACAACTACCGGGGCGCAATTGTTCAGGTATTTGCGGCCCGGACCTGGGGTTGGCGCGGGAATTTTGCCACTCATAGCTGGATTGTCACCAAGGAAAAGGGTGCGGATAGCTATATTAGAAGCGAGGTAATCGGCTGGCGCGCCTATAGGGGCGGCAATGCACTGGTCCAGCGGCGCGGATCGCCCGATAACTACTGGTTCGGCAATCCGCCTGAATTGGTGTTGGAGCTTCGCGGGAGTGCTGCTGAAGCGGTTATTCCGAAAATCGAGAAGGTTATCGACAACTATCCCCATAAGTCCGACTATAGGCTCTGGCCCGGCCCTAATTCTAACAGCTTTATCGCCCATATCGGCCGTCAACTACCTGAGTTAAAACTTGACCTGCCGCCAACGGCCATCGGCAAGGATTTTATCGTCGGTGGGGCATTTTCCGATACCGCCGTCAGCGGGCAGGGTATCCAGCTCTCCCTTGGCGGCTTAGCCGGTTTCACCCTCAGCCCCGTCGAAGGCGTGGAACTCCATCTGTTGGGGCTCACTGTGGGTGTGGATGTGGACGATATTGCTCTGAAACTACCCGGGTTTGGCCGCGTGCCCCTCCATTAGGGTCCTGACCCTGGCACTGTTCCTGACCCTGATGCGTTCCTATGCGGTGGCTTTTACAAGGTCGCGCAAATAGTCGGATTTTGCGTCCAGCTTGTTCAGAAACCCGTCCAACTGTTCTATTTCATCGCTTGAGAAATCCGCAAGCAGTCGGGATTCATAATCCTGTGCCAGCGGGATAATCTCCTTCAGCAGTTTTTTACCGGCCGCCGTCAGGAACAGCATGGCCGACCGGCGATCTTCCTTGTGGGCGCGTTTTTCAAGCCGTCCGGATTTTTGCAAACGATCCACAGCCCGGCTGACATTGACCTTATCAAGAGAGGCGAGCTCGCCGATGTCGCGGGCTGTCATGCCGCCTTCAGACCCCAAAATAGTAATAATCCGCCATTCCTGAATGGTGAGGTTAAACCGCTCCGAATACAGGCCAGCGAGGCTACGGCTGATTACGCCCGAAAGCTTGGTGACCCGATAGGGAAGGAAGCGGGGGAGGAAGAGCTTATTTTGTTTTATGGGCATCTATACACCTTGACTTTATAGGCAACTGACTTCATTTTAGCCAAATAAAGTTTCAAATGAAACTACTTTTGCTATGGAGAGCGCATTATGGCTGATTTATGGGAAAATCCAATGGAAACAGATGGCTTCGAGTTTGTCGAGTATGCCGCGCCAGATCCTGAGGCACTTGGCAATCTTTTCATATCCATGGGATTTAGGCCGGTTTCCCGTCATAGATCAAAAAATGTCACCCTGTATCGACAAGGTGACGTCAATTTCATTGTCAATGCCGAGCCGGACAGCTTTGCGCAGTCTTTCGCCCGTATCCACGGGCCTTGCGTCTGCGCTATGGCCTTTCGGGTCAAGGATGCCGCCAAGGCGATCACACAGGCCGAAGAGCTCGGCGCCTGGGTTGTCACGTCCAACGCCGGGCCAATGGAGCTTAATATCCCGGCAATCAAGGGGATCGGCGATTCGCTGATTTATCTCGTTGATCGCTACGGCGATAAGGGCTCTATTTATGATGTGGATTTCCTGCCCATCGAGGGCGAGGAACGGCATCCGGCTGGCACCGGCCTCACTTATATTGATCATCTCACGCATAATGTGCACCGCGGACGGATGGACGAATGGGCGGAATTTTATGAACGCTTGTTTAACTTCAGGGAAGTTCGTTATTTTGATATCGAAGGCAAACTGACGGGCTTGAAAAGCAAGGCGATGACCAGCCCTTGCGGCAAAATCCGCATTCCCATCAATGAAAGTTCCGACGATAAATCGCAAATCCAGGAATATCTCAATGCCTATCGCGGTGAGGGAATCCAGCACATCGCGTTGGGCACGTCAGATATTTATGAAACTGTCACCGCCATGAAGAAAACCGGGGCGCAGTTTCAGTCGACGCCGGATACCTATTTTGAGCAATTAGACGCCCGGGTCGTGGGCCACGGCGAAGATACGGCGCGGTTGCAAGAGCTTCAAATCCTTGTAGATGGCGCGCCGACAGAGGGGCAGGGGCTGTTACTACAGATTTTCACGCAAAATGTCATCGGCCCGATCTTTTTCGAGATTATCCAGCGAAAAGGCAATGAGGGCTTCGGCGAGGGGAATTTCCAGGCATTGTTCGAATCAATCGAGCTTGACCAGATAAGACGGGGCGTTCTGTAACGCGCCCGTCGATAGTATCAGTTGGTCGCTGTCTTGCTGATGCTCTCGCGGGCCGCCGTCACAAGATTTTGCAATTGATCGGCGGAGAGCGCACCGGGCGCGAACTGATCCTCGATCACGAAAGCCGGGGTGCCGTTGATCCCGAGTTGTTGGGCAATGGCATGATTTTTTGAAATCACTTCTTTTATGGCGGCGGTGTCCATATCCGCCTCGAGCTTCACCGCATCAAGCCCGACATCGGTTGCAATATTCAGGATACGTTCCTTGGTCAGGGCGCCGCGACTGGCCATCAGCGCTGTATGAAATTCCATATATTTGCCTTGCGCCATGGAGGCGATGGCGGCGCGGGAAGCTTGCACAGAATCCTCGCCCAGAATAGGAAACTCCTTCAGCACTAACCGGATATTACCATCTTCCTCAACCGCCTTCATCAGATCGGGAAAGCTCCGTTTACAATATCCGCAGCGATAGTCGAAAAACTCAACAATGGTGACGTCCCCGTCAGGGTTTCCGGCGACAAAGCTCATACTGTCCTGCTTGAGATCGGTCGCAAGCGACGCAATCAGCGCCTTTTTATCCATCTCAGCGTTGGCCTGCTCCTGCTTGCCCAGCTCACCAATGACGTCACGCAGAACGGTTGGATTGGACATCAGATAGGCCCGCACGCGCTCTCCAAAGGCGTCATCCGTGATCTGCGCTTTTGAAGGCTGCGCATACTGGAAGACCCCATAGCCGATAATGGCAATAATCAGCACAATCAGGCCAAGGCTCATATTGCTAAGTTTTTGCTTTTCGGACATGTGATTTTCTTTCAGTAAACCGGATACCGTTTATATTGCGCATTCGTTGCATAAAATCAAAGAAACTTTCCCGTGAGCACCGAAACTGCGCCGCTACCCCGTGACAAGGTTTCTCGCAGGAATTCAGGATTTACTTAAAACCCGGAAATAAGCAGCTGTTCATGGCCTAATTCCGGGATGCTTGACCCGCCAGCGTAATGATATCTTCGGCCCTGAGATGGGCAGGCGTTCCGGGTTTAAAGAAATCCTGGGATCGTTTTGCATGGAAAATTGCTTTTTGCAGATTTCCAATCAGCATATAGCGTTCGGCACTGGCCATCGCCACCATGCCGGTATCGCCAAGGCGGCTGTAGGCTAGGGCGAGCTGATTCCATGTCTCGGAATTATTCGGATCGAAAGACAGGCTGTCATTCAGGATTTCGATGGCTTTTCGCGAATCCTCCGTTGTTCCGGTGGCATTCAGAACCGTGCCATAGAGATTGAGGATCAACGGCTCATACGGCGCCAACCGGACCGCTGTATCTAACGAGGGCAGGGCACCAACAACATCCGCATTCTCATAAAGCGCCTGACCTTTTAACTCATGAAAAAACGGATCAGTTGGTTCCTCGGCGATCAGGCTATTGATTTCCACCAGTGCCTTCTCGACGTCTGGATAGCGGAAATAAGCAATGGCGCGGGCATAGCGACCATAAACGCTCTGATCCGAAACAGGGTATTTTTTTAGTGTCTTGGCGAGGGAATGCGTATAGCCATAAAGCTTTGCCTGCATCCGCTTTAAGGCAACGACATCGGCTTTTGATGGCGGAACATCCCGGTAAGGGGAGATGTTCACGCGCTGCTGCAAGGCAGCGACACGTTCACTGCTGACGGGATGGCTGCGATAATAACTGGGGACGTTCTGGCCAGAGCGACTTTCCGCTGCCCCAATGACTTGCAAAAACTCGACCATACCGTTCCCGGATTCTCCGACGCTGTCCAGATAGGTAATGGCGGCCTGATCTGCCGACGATTCTTGCGTTCGGCTATATTGCAAGAATGATTTGGCGGCGGCGTCTGAACCACCCGCTATAACCGCAGCACCGGCACCCCCGCCGCCTGCGGCAACGGCAACAGCGCCTAGTAAGAATCCGAGGATCGACTTAATACTGGCATTTTTTAGCGCTTCCTGGGTGCGCGCCAGATGGCCACCGGCGATATGTCCGGTTTCATGGGCGATCACGCCTTTCAACTGCCCCGGTGTCTCCACCCTTTCCAGCAAACCCGTGAATATGAACAATCTTTGGCCGCCCGCAACAAAGGCGTTCAAAGCACGGTTATTGATGATATAAATAGCGACATCATTCCCGTTCAGTCCGGCGGCGTTGAACAGCGGACTTGCGTAGGAGCGAAGGGTATGTTCAATTTCGGCGTCACGAATGAAGGACAGACCCGTCTTTTCAGCATATGCCAAGTGAATTGGCATTCCTAAAACCAGGATCATGGACATCAGCGTTAATATGCGTTTACTCAATAAGGACATCCTTTTGTTACCAGCCGAAAGTAAGAACAGATTGCACCCGCGTCAATGGAGGCGTTGTCTGCCGTCGATTTTTATCCTCTCGGCCCTGGTACTTAATGCCTGTGGCGGCCCCGCCATACCCCTCGGCAAAGTCGGCAATGTTCAAGGGTCCCTTGGCGGTGTTGCCTCTGATGAGCCACGGGCGACGCTTATTGCCGAAGAAATACTGTCCGCGGGCGGAACGGCGGCGGATGCGGCGGCAGCGCTCTATTTCACCCTGGCTGTAACCTATCCGGTCGCGGCCTCCCTTGGCGGCGGCGGTGAATGTATTGTCTATGATAATGAAACCAATAAACTTGAAAACCTGCAGTTTCAAAATAAGTCTCCCGCAGCAGGCGGTCCCATTGCGATCCCCGGAAATATTCGGGGTATGGCGGCCCTGCAAGCTCGCTACGGGCGCCTTAACTGGACAACGATCCTGTCGCCCGCTGAAAAAATAGCCAATTTCGGTGAGCCGGTTTCCCGCGCCCAGCATATGGCAATGATTTTGAACAAAGAACAATTCACCCTGGATTATTCCCTGAACACCATATTCAAGGATAAAGATGGTGAGTTTGTGGCAGAAGGAACAAGAATTCGCCAGATACGGCTTGCCAGCCTGCTCTCGGCTTTACGCTCCGAAGGCGGAGCGGCCTTTTATAGTGGTAACTGGGCCCGGACTTTTATTGAAGATGCCGCCAATGCAGGCGGTAAATTAGTGCTCGCCGATATGGTCAACTTCAAGCCAGTATGGAAAGACGCCCGCACCTTCCGCGTCGATGATAATATGGTGGGGGTTTCCGCCGATATTTACGGCGAAACCTATGCCCGGCTGTGGGCCAGCCTGTTTAATGAAGGCAAAAGTATTCTGCGGATCAGTGTCGATATCCCCCAAGAACGAATTGCCGATGCGACGGCGGAGTTGTTCGAGGATTTCAACACGTCATCACCTTTTATCAGCAATGGCACCACTTCTTTCGTCACAACGGATAATCAGGGGAATGCTGTCGCCTGTGTCGTCGGCCTGAAGAAACCCTTCGGCAGCGGTAAAATCGGCGGGATTACCGGGATTATCCTCGCCCCCAATATCCCGGCAGCGGAAAGTGAGTTTGTGACGTCGCCCATGATCGTCGTCAATCTTCCAAACAAGGATTTTTATTACGCAAGTGCAGCGACCGGCGGGG
>NVRR01000146.1 GCA_002732675.1 Sneathiella sp.
ACTTTTTCGAACGTCGCAGCAAGCTCGGCAGCGTCCACATCGAACACCGGGCTTTCGTGTTTTGGGGCATACAGGCAGTAGTCCTTCGGACACATTAGATAGCTGTTAGGTTTACGTGGTTTTTTAAGCGCCGAAAAATCTATCTCCGGTCTCTGGACATTCTTTAAAAGACTCTTCAACATTGACACCATCCAAACCAAAACACATTAATGTTCAAGCTTAGTTGAGCATATACTTAAAAGCAAAGAACATAACATGCTTGTTAGAGAAGAATTTACGCGCGAAAGAGTTGACGAACTGATCGAGGAAGCCCGGCGTCAAGGTCCGTTTCATGCCTTCACCCATGAAGAGCGGGAGGAAAACAGACATCAGTTTCTCTCCAACTTGCCATCCGGCAAGGGATTATGGGTCTTTGGCTATGGATCGTTGCTGTGGAACCCGGCGTTTCATTATACGGATTGCCAACCGGCCCGGCTGTATGGCTATCGGCGGCGCTTTTGCCTGAAAGCCGCCATTGGCCGTGGCAGCCGGGAAAAACCGGGTCTGATGCTGGCCCTTGACCGCGGTGGCTCTTGCAACGGCCGCGCTTTTTATATTGCCGCGGAGGCCATCGAAAGCGAGACCGAAATCCTCTGGATGCGGGAAATGATTTCCGGGTCCTATGATGCCAAAACCGTCTCTATGGTACTGCCTAATAGAACCATCTCCGGACTGACATTTGTTATGAACCGCTCCCACCCGCGCTATGTCTCAAACCTGGACCTGGAAGGTACCGCGCAAATGCTCGCCACGGGGGAGGGCCACCTTGGCACTTGCCGCGATTATCTCAACAATACAGTCGCGCATCTGGAAGAAATGAATGTCCATGATCAGTATCTGCATCAACTGCAGCGGAAAATCAGGGAAATTGACGATCAGGCGAAGCTGGTGCCGTAGACGAGTGTCTGAATATCTGGCTTGAATTGTTCCCGCATATTCCTTACTAATCCTGATCTCCGAACCTATGAACAGGGGTCTATATGACCGAATTTTCCCTAAATTTGTTGCCGCCGGTATTTGTCATCAACAGACCAAAGGATGCTGATCGCCGCACAGATATGGAAGAACGGCTTGGCAGGGTCGGGGTTTTCCCTGAGTTTTTTGACGCCGTCGACGGCTATGCGCTGGATATCAATACCCTGCCCGACTATGACCGGGAAAAACGCCGCCGGTATTTTGGTAAGGATCTGGGACACGGAGAAATCGGCTGCCTTTTATCTCATCGTTCCCTCTATCAGAAAATGGTCGATGAAAATATTGAACGCGCCGTCATCCTGGAAGATGACGTCTTCCTTGATCGATCATTTCGGCAAGTACTTGAGGATATTCAGCGGGTTGACCTGAATTGGGACGTTATCCGCTTCGTCGGGCACGGGAAGGTTTTCGATGTCGGCTACCGTCGATTGGCATCCTTAAGCAGTCCATATTGGCTCACCCGGGTTCCAACATCACCCAGCGGCGCCTATGCTTATATGCTGACGCAAAATGCGGCAAAAACCTTTCTGCGCTTTATGCAGAAAAACTGGGTACCGGTCGATATTGTTCATAGTCGCGCCTGGGAAACCGGGCTGGAGACATTGTTGGTTCATCCCTCCCCTGTGACGCCAGATCTGGTCAGCCCGTCAACCATCGGCGATGCGCGATTTGACAAGTCCCCGGCAATTTCCGGGTTGACCAAATTCCTCCACCCCTTCTATCGCTTCTGGTACAAGCTTAGCAACGGCGCTGGGAAAAGGCTGCTTTATATCCTGACAGGGCCCAAGGATCGAAAAATCCAGCGGCGGCACAATTAGGCAACAACGGGCGAAAAACAGAGACCTGTTAATCTCATTATAGTCGTATACATGAACCTTCTATCATACAATAGACTAGTACAGTCTATGCGCTCCTTTTGCGCCCTATGAAACCGAAGGAAAGCTCATGTTCAAAATTCTCTCGATTGATGGCGGCGGTATCCGCGGCGTTATTCCGGCCGTGCTTCTGGAACATATGGAACAGCAAGCCGGCAAGCCCATCTCGGAAATGTTTGACCTGATCGTCGGAACCTCAACTGGAGGCATTTTGGCGGCCGGTCTAGCCGTACCAGGCAAAAATGGAAAGCCTAAATATCAGGCGACCGACCTACTCGCCCTTTACGCAGATCACGGATCGAAGATATTTGGACGCTCTTTCTGGGATGGAATAACGTCCCTCGGCGGCATCGTAGACGAGCAATATGACGCGGCACCGCTTGAAAAACTTCTCCAGGAATATATGGGGAAATCTACCCTAAAAGACTGCCTGACGCCTATTGTGCTGACCAGTTATGACATCGAACTTCGCCAGCCCTATTTCTTCAAAACCAGCAAAGCAAAGGTCAGTGATCGTAATCACTACCTCTGGCACGCCAGCCGGGCGACCTCAGCCGCCCCGACATTTTTTGAACCATTCCTGACGCCAAGCCGGGCGCAAAAATCAAGCAGGCGTGTCCTTGTGGACGGCGGCGTGTTTATGAATAATCCTTCTATGTGTGCTTTTTCAGAAGCCGCCAAAGCAGGGGCTGCGATGGAAGATATCATCATGGTCTCGCTTGGAACCGGCGCGAATGATAGAAAAATCAAATATGAGGACGCGGTAGACTGGGGCATCCTGAAATGGGCGAAGCCGATTATCGATGTCATGATGGACGGGCAGGCAGATGCTGCCCATTATCATCTAAGTCAGATGTTTCCGGCCAAGGACGCCAAGGCCGCCCAGCGATATTTTCGTTTTGATACACGGCTTGATTTAGCCCTAGACGACATGGACGCGGCGAATGCAGGAAATATTTTGGCCTTGAAGGCTGAGGCACAGCAAATCCTGACAACCGACAAGGCGGAGTTCAAGCGAATGATCGGCTTGATAAAATAACGGCGCGAGAAAACCCGTGCCGGATTAACGCTCACACGTCATGCAACTCCTGACTGTCTGCAGGTGTCTGATCTCGATCCGTCATGCCATAATCGCGGATAACACCCGCAATACGAAGTCGGTAATCGCGAAATAGCACTTTCCGGCCGGAATCTTGAGCCTTTCTGTGAGCCTCTATCTTCCGCCAGTCGGCCACGGCCTCTTCATCCCGAAAAAACGATAATGATAGAATTTTGCCTTCATTCGTCAGGCTTTGAAACCGCTCGACGGAAATAAATCCATCAATTTCTTCCAAAATTGGGCGGAGACTGGCGGCAATATCCAGATAGGCCTGCTTATGTTCGGCTTTCGGTTCGACTTCAAAAATGACAGCAATCATGGTTTGACCTTTGCGGAGTATGGGTGGGAGGCCAGCTTAAGGAAAGTCCGGTCCTCGCGAAGCAAAAATTTCTGCTTTTGTGCAAATTCATAATTTTCCTGACCCAACGGATCGGCGGCAAGCCGCGCCCGATATTCTTCATAGGCTGCCAGACTGTCAATATTATAAACACCGTAAGCCAATGTTGATGAGCCTTCATGGGGAGCAAAATATCCCACCAGATCAGCGCCACATCGCGGGATCGCGATACCCCAATTCTGGGCATATTGGATAAATTCCTGCTTTTTCGTCGGGTCGATATGATATCGAATAATGCATGTAATCATCTTGTCCTCCTTTTTGGGTATGAACGCGTATTGTGGCATCTTGCGCGACGATAACACTTCGTCTACAATCGAACTATGAAAGAAGGTCCAGACATCGCCCGCCTCGGCGCCCTTATAGGTGATCCGGCGCGGGCAAATATCCTCACAGCCTTGATGAGCGGCAAGGCTCTCACAGCAACAGAGCTTGCTGCGGAAGCCAATGTCACCATCCAGACCACCAGCGCGCATTTGAGCAAGCTGGAGGTCGGTGGTCTTATCCGACACAGGAAACAAGGCCGCCACCGCTATTTCTCGCTCGCAGATGACGATGTTGGCGGTGTGCTGGAGAGCCTGATGGGGCTTGCGGCAAAAAAAGGCCATATCCGGACGCGGACCGGTCCCAAAGACCCGGCGCTGCGCAAAGCCCGGGTTTGCTATAACCATCTGGCCGGTGATTACGGCGTCAGGATGCTCGATAGCTTGCGCGCCCGCCGATATATACTGGAAACTGCTGACGCATTGGAGCTGAGCCCGGAGGGCCGCCGCTTTATGCAGCAATTCGGTATCGATCTGGACAAACTCGGCCGGTCCCGTCGACCCCTGTGTAAGTCCTGCCTCGATTGGAGCGCCCGGCGCAGTCATCTTGCGGGTTCTGTTGGCACAGCATTGCTGGCGCATTTCCTGACAACGGGATGGGCACGCCGAGTAGAAGACACCCGGGTAATTGAGTTCTCGAAAAGCGGCGAAGCGGCCTTCCAGTCCCATTTTTTGAATTAAATCATTGGCTTTGCGCGACAATCCAGTTGCCTGCATTAGCTTTTTCTATATTCTGATTTAAATGCAGGGGCAAAATCCAATGTTTGACGAGATGTTCGGGACCGATGAAAATATTCGGGAGCCTTACCGCCAATATCAGGATTGGTTCAAGTCCGAAGATGCCGCGCGACTACATAAGAAATCCGCAGAATCAGAAGCCTTTTTCCGACGCACCGGCATTACGTTCAATGTTTATGGTCGCGAGGAAGCGGCCGAACGGCTTATTCCGTTCGATATCGTGCCACGGGTTATTTCTGCGCGCGAATGGTCCCGATTATCGCGCGGGATTGAACAGCGAGTTCAAGCCATCAATGCCTTCCTCCATGATATCTATCACCGTCAGGAAATTTTGCGTGCAGGACGGATTCCCGCCGAGTTGATCGCCAATAATGATGCGTTCCTGCCACAAATGATCGGCGTTTCACCACCGGGAAATATCTACACCCATATTGTCGGGACAGATATCGTCCGGACCGGCGAAGATGAATTTTATGTGTTGGAGGACAACGCCCGCACGCCGTCGGGGGTGTCCTATATGCTCGAAAATCGGGAAACCATGCTTTACATGTTTCCCGAGCTTTTCGCGCAGATCAAGGTCAGAGAAGTCAACGATTACCCCGCGAAGCTTCGCCGGTCCTTATGTGCATCAGCACCGCCAGCCTGTACGGGCAAACCGGTTGTCGCCGTCCTCACGCCCGGCATTCATAATTCTGCCTATTATGAGCACTCCTTCCTCGCCGATCAGATGGGTGCGGAATTGGTGGAGGGGCATGACTTGCGGGTAGTGGACGGACGGATTGCTATGCGGACCACCCGCGGATATGCACCGATCGACGTTCTTTACCGCCGGGTCGATGATGAGTATCTGGATCCCCTCAGCTTCAATCCCGACTCCCAGCTTGGCGTTCCCGGCATTATGGATGTATATCGGGCGGGCGGCATTACCATAGCCAATGCGCCAGGTACCGGCATCGCCGACGACAAGGCCATATACTCCTATATTCCTGAAATCATCGAGTTCTATACGGGCGAAAAAGCCATCTTGAAAAATGTGCCGACCTGGCGCTGCGCGGAATCTGACGCTCTTGCTTATGTGCTTGATAATCTCGAAGACCTCGTCGTCAAGGAAGTACATGGGTCAGGCGGCTACGGCATGCTCATTGGCCCGGCTGCCAGCAAACGCGAACTGGCCGCTTTTACCAAAAAACTGAAAGCACGGCCCGCAAACTATATCGCGCAGCCGACGTTATCGCTTTCAACCGTGCCGATCCTGACAAAAAAAGGGCTGGCGCCGCGACATGTGGATCTCCGTCCGTTTGTGCTGGTATCCCCAAATCGGACAGAAATTACGCCCGGCGGCCTCACACGTGTTGCGTTGAAGGAGGGCTCGCTTGTCGTCAATTCAAGCCAGGGCGGCGGCACCAAAGACACCTGGGTATTGGAGGAATAACGAGACGATGCTGGGCAAAACCGCGGGAGGCGTATTCTGGATGTTCCGACAGCTTGAGAGAAGCGAGAATATTTCCCGCTTGCTTGATGCCGGATTTCGGATCGCCCTCACCCGCTCCAGCGCCGCCGAAAGCGAATGGGCGTCGGTTGTCGCCACAACCGGTGTCAAACAACTCTATGAGAAAAAATATGATCAATATGACGCCGCGAATGTTATTGATTTCCTGCTCCGGGATAAAACCAACCCGTCCAGCGTCATCTCCGTTATTGAAGGATCACGCAATAATGCGCGACTGGTCCGCACCGCATTAACCCGGGAGGTATGGGAGGCAACAAACGAATGTTGGATGACATTGAAAGCGTTGTTGTCGAGCCCGGTTCGCACCCGTGAATTGCCTGAAATTCTCAGCACAATCCGCCATCAAAGTGCGCTTGTCCGCGGGGCCCTGCATGGTACCATGCTCAGAAATGATATTTATGATTTTGCCCGCCTCGGCACCTTTTTGGAACGCGCGGATAATACCGCACGCATATTGGACGTCAAATATTACGTGCTGCTCCCCTCCGCCTCTTTCGTCGGATCCTCCATGGACAATGTGCAATGGGAAACGATCCTGCGCTCTGTCTCAGCCCGCGGTGCCTACCGCTGGCACCATCAAGGAGAGATCAGCCCCATCAGCATAGCCAATTTTTTAATATTAAGCCGACAGCTGCCTCGCTCTCTCGCCTTTTGCTATGCGAAAATCATGGATAACCTAACCTATTTGGAGGAGGACTATGAGACGCGGCATAAATGTCATGATCTGGCGAAAACTGTGCGTTCTCGGCTGAAACAAACGTCCATTGAAACCATCTTTGAAGATGGCCTGCATGAATTTATAACCGAGTTCATTCGCGATAATATTGCGCTTGGTGCCCAAATCGAGAAGGATTACCGCTTCAATGGATAACCGATGCGCCTGAAAATTTCTCATATGACCCGGTATCAATATGATGCGCCGGTGCAGTATGCGCTGCAGCAGGTACGTCTGACGCCGAAATCTCGCGCCGGGCAATCTGTGATTAGCTGGGAAACCACCATTGAAGGTGGCAGTAAAGAATTGGAATTTGACGATCAGCACAACAACCATGTCTTTCTCGTTGGCATCGAACCGGGAGGAACTGAAATTTCCATTCTTTGCGAAGGCGAAGTGGAAACGACCAACGCGAGCGGTGTTATTGGCAAGCATGGTGGCTATGCACCGCTCTGGCTTTTCAAGCGTGAGACAGATCTGACAAAGCCCGGTAAAAACCTGCGGCGACTGATCAAGGAGATCGGGCATAATTTTAACACTGATATCCCCCAACTCCATGCATTATCGGCAAAAATTGCTAAGACCGTTCGTTACCAAACCGGATCCACCCATGCAGAAACCACTGTCGAGGAAGCATTGGAAGCGCAACAGGGCGTTTGCCAGGACCATTCGCATATATTTATCGCAGCGGCGCGTCTTATGGGATTTCCTGCCCGATATGTGAGCGGTTACCTGATGATGGATGATCGTATTGATCAGGATGCCAGCCACGCCTGGGCCGAAGTACATATAGAGGGTATCGGATGGGTTGGCTTTGATGTATCAAATGGCATATCGCCGGACGAGCGCTATATACGGGTTGCCACTGGCCTTGATTACAAGGACGCAGCGCCAATTTCAGGTATGCGCATTGGCAATAGTGGTGAGATAATGAGTGTTTCGCTGCAGGTTCAACAGCAATAGTTTTTTTAAAGAAAGAATAGCGGGTTAGCATGACTTACTGT
>NVRR01000147.1 GCA_002732675.1 Sneathiella sp.
CTGTCAGCAACATGGTAATGGCGCCCGCCAGAACCGGCATCGACAACAGCAGCAGAAACGCTGTTACCAGAACCGACCAGACAAACAACGGCATGCGATGCATGGTCATGCCCGGTGCGCGCATATTAAAGATAGTCGTGATAAAATTGATCGCCCCCAGGATCGACGACGCCCCCGCCAGATGGAGGCTGAGGATACCAAAGTCAACGGCCATACCCGGATGACCGGCATTTGACGAAAGCGGCGGATAAATGGTCCAGCCGCTGCCAACGCCGTTGGCGCCCGGCGGCCCCTCAACGAAGATCGAGATCAGCAATAACGCGAAAGACGGCGGTAGCAGCCAGAACGACACATTGTTCATCCGCGGGAAGGCCATGTCCGGCGCCCCGATCATCAACGGCACAATCCAGTTGCCGAAACCACCGATCATGGCGGGCATCACCATGAAGAAGATCATGATCAGGCCGTGGCCGGTGATCAGCACGTTGAAGAAATGATTGTTGCCGTTCAGGAACTGGTCTCCCGGAAGCTGCAATTCGGCGCGGATGATGATGGACATGGCGCCGCCAATAATCCCGGCAATCACCGCAAAGATCAGATACATGGTGCCGATATCTTTGTGGTTGGTCGAATAAACCCAACGCTTCCAGCCGGAAGGTATGTGTTCGTCGTGAGCGGCTGCTGAACCGTAAGCCATATGTATTGCCTCTCTCTAGCGTGTTACTGTGCGATGGGTGACGGAATTTGCGCGAATTTAATCGTCGGCGTTCCCTCACTCGCGAATTCTTTTTTGGCCTCAACAAGCCATTTTGCGTAGTCTTCCTTGCTGACCGCTTTCACCATAATCGGCATAAAGCCATGGTTCGTCCCGCAAAGTTCAGAACACTGGCCATAATACATCCCTGCTTTTTCGATGCGCGTCCACGTCTCGTTCAACCGGCCCGGCACGGCATCCATCTTGACCCCCAGCGACGGCATTGCCCAGGAATGTATCACTGTTTCAGCGGTGACCAGAATGCGGATATTGGTATTGATGGGCAAAACAATCGCCTCATCCGTCGTGAGCAAACGGGGCTGTCCCGGCTTCAAATCAGCTTCATCGACAATAAAGGAGTCGAATTCAATCCCCTCTTCATCAACATATTCATAAGACCAGTACCACTGATGTCCGACAGCTTTGATGGTCATATCCGGGGTTTCAATCCGATTTCCAAAATACAGGAGCCTCAAGGACGGGATCATAATGACGATCAGGATGATGATGGGAACAACAGTCCAGAGAATTTCAATGAGCGTGTTATGGGACGTCTTCGACGGTGTCGGATTGGCGCGCCGGTTATAGCGCACCATCACATAAATCATCAGCAGCATAACAAGGACTGTAATCGCGCCGATAATCCACATCAGCATGTCATGAAATTCATGCTGATCCCGCGCCACTGGCGAAAAGGCTTCCTGAAAAGTGATTTGCCACGGAGACGGCTGTCCCTGCTCCGCGATTGCATGCCCCATCGTCAAGATCGTCACCGCTCCTGCTGTCAGAAGTGCGACAAGTTTCCGAACCATACCCATCATTATTTCCCGTCTTTAATCACTTAACAACCCGCCCGTCAAAATCTGAGCAGTTTCCTGATTTATACTCAGTCATTGAGCCAAATCAAAAATGTTTTATCCAGATGCGCCGGAAACTACACCACGGATGCATACAAGAACAAGCCTTAGACTGAATATTTCCGTCCGTCGCGATTTGAGAATGAGTCAAATCATGTGGTTACAATTAAAAAGTATTATATTTTTCAATTGGTTGAAAGAATTCAAAAAAACACGCATCCGGTTTGCATTGAGCCTGTAAATACCGGAATTTTTCAAGCTATTGTGACACTTTGTCACACTCGGTATCTGGTGGCCCTAAAGAATCTTTTTATGTGCCGTTGGCGTGCCTCGACAATTCACCCGAAAACACCCATATTCAAGCTTCAACAAATTTAAAATGTGCTGGAGTAACCTGTATGACCGACGTTAAAACCGCCAATGAAATGTTCTTCGAGCCAACGGGCATGGATCGCGGCGCGGTTGAAGGTTTGATCAATGATGCCCTCACAGGCGCCGATGACGGCGAGCTCTATCTGGAATATCGCCAGTCGGAAGGGTTTTCGTTCGATGATGGGCGCCTGAAAAGCGCCAGTTTTGATACCACACAGGGATTTGGCCTGCGCGCGGTTGTTGGCGAGGCGACGGGTTTCGCCCATGCCTCGGATTTAAGCGAGCAGGCCATCAGGAACGCCGCGGCCACGGTTCGCGCCGTACAAACCGGCGGAAGCGGAACCATCGCGCTTGCCCCGGCGGGATCAAACCAGGCGCTCTATAGTGACGAAAATCCGCTAAGTGAAATTCCGTTCGATGCAAAAGTGAAAGCACTGGCAGAGATCGATGCCTACGCCCGCGCCAAGGACAGCAAGGTCGTTCAGGTTTCCGTCTCCCTCGCCGGATCCTGGCAGGGTATCGAGATTATCCGCATGGGCGGCGAGCGATCGGGCGATATCCGGCCTTTGGTGCGGCTCAATGTCTCGGTCGTGGTAGAAAAAAATGGACGGCGCGAATCCGGTAGTCACGGGATGGGGGGCCGCACGGGCTATGATTTCTATCTGCAGGAGGAAACCTGGAAATCGGCGGTTGATGAAGCGCTGCGTCAGGCGGTCACAAACCTCGAGTCTGTCGAAGCGCCCGCAGGCGAAATGGATGTCATTGTCGGGCCGGGCTGGCCGGGCATTATCCTGCATGAGGCCATCGGCCATGGGCTGGAAGGCGATTTTAACCGCAAGAAAACCTCGGTCTTCTCAGACCTGCTGGGAGAGCGCGTTGCCTCTCCCGGCGTGACGGTCGTCGATGACGGCACGATCCCGGATCGTCGGGGATCTCTCAGCATCGATGATGAAGGCACCGCCACGTCCTGCACCACATTGATTGAGGACGGCATTCTGGTCGGCTATATGCAGGATCGCCAGAACGCCCGACTGATGGGCGTCGAGCCCACCGGCAATGGCCGCCGCGAAAGCTACGCCCATATGCCGATGCCGCGCATGACCAACACCTATATGCTGGGCGGCGACGGCGATCCGGGCGACATTCTGAAATCCGTCAAAAAGGGTCTTTATACGGTAAACTTCGGCGGCGGACAGGTGGATATCACCTCGGGCAAATTTGTTTTCACCTGCACCGAGGCCTATCTCATTGAAGATGGCAAGCTGACGGCGCCGGTGAAAGGCGCCACCCTGATTGGGACGGGCAGCGAGGCCTTGAAGAAAGTTCGGGCCATCGGCAATGACATGGCGCTCGATAGTGGTATTGGCACGTGCGGCAAGGCCGGACAAAGCGTGCCCGTCGGCGTCGGCCAACCAACAATGCTGATCGAGGGACTGACGGTCGGCGGCACTGCGGGCTAACAGATAGCACGGAGGCGAGGTTGAGCTTTTTTCGGCGGATCGTTCTGTGTTCTTTGCTGATGCTGCCCCCTGCTTCAGGGATTGCGGAACCCAGCGACTGGCTCCCGCCCGGAAGTACAACGGAAATGACCGGGCGCAAGCCGCTTGAATTGTTCGTGCCCGGCACCTCCTTTACCGACCAGCTTGTATACGGACGCCTGCTGTTTCGCAGTCCGGGTATTTTGGGGGAAAAGGCCGTGCGCATCGGCCTGTCCTGCGATAGCTGTCACACCAACGGCCATATCAATTCCCGCTTTTATATTGAGGGGCTGTCCGACAAGCCGGGCCGAATTGATGTCAGTCACCAGTTCTGGCAGGCTGGATTTGACGATGGGCGCAACAATCCACTGGATATTCCGACTTTGCGCGACAGCGCCAAAACCGCGCCTTATGGCACCCGTGTTGTTATCGCTGATCTCGCCGGTTTTACCCGCCATGTCGCCGAGACAGAGTTTGCGAGCCCGACCCTGACGGAACCACAAGTGCAGGCGCTAACCGCTTATATGAGGGCGCTGGCAACGGACGGACAGGAGAGAGGCGAGATATCCTATGTCCAACTTCTGGCCACCCCGCTTCGCAATCGGGACCGCCAAGCAATCGACTTGCTGGTCGATCTGATCCGGGCGGACCTCGGCCGTCATGTGACTGACGACAACCGTTTATCGCGCATCCAGCAGATAACAGCCCTTAACGAGCTTCGGCAAAAAGTCGCTGCGAAAGATTACATAGCTGCTCAGTCGTTTTACCTAACCCTGACGCCTTAGGGTCCTGACCCTAATAAGCATAGTCCGTAAACACAGGATCAATTTTCTCGCCCCATTCACCGTGGAATTTCTCCAGCATTTCCTCGGCGGGTGTCTTGCCGAGTTCCACAGTGGTTTTGAGCGCATTGAGGAAATGGGTTTCGTCGTCGCCGAAGCTGTCCATGCGTTTGCGGGCCTTGAGGCCCGCCGTTGCAATATCCAGAATTTCACCCGCAAAATCACGCATGGAGCGACCGTCGGGCATTTCTGTTCCCAAGGCTGAGGTAATAACATCTTCGCGAATCCGCTGGCGATCTTCAGCGGTCCAGTTCTTGACCAGGTCCCAGGCGGCATCCAGTGCGCCATCGTTATAGAGCAAGCCAACCCAGAAAGCGGGCAGCGCGCAAAGACGGCGCCACGGACCGCCGTCAGCCCCGCGCATTTCCAAGAACCGCTTCATCCGGACTTCGGGGAAACAGGTGGTCAGATGGTTATCCCAATCCGTGAGAGTCGGTTTTTCACCGGGAAGTGCCGGGAGCTTCCCTTCCAGAAAGTCGCGGAAAGACTGGCCAAGCGCATCGATATAGTCGCCATCGCGATAGACAAAATACATCGGCACATCCAGCGCATAATCCACATATTGCTCATAGGAAAAGCCTTCGTCAAAAACGAAGGGAAGCATGCCAGTGCGGTCGGGGTCGGTATCTGTCCAGATAAAACTGCGGTGGCTGAGATGACCGTTGGGCCGCCCCTCCGTAAAGGGGGAATTGGCAAACAGCGCCGTCGCCAGCGGCTGCAGGGCCAGGCTTGTCCTGAATTTCTTGACCATGTCGGATTCAGAGCCATAGTCAAGATTGACCTGCACGGTGCAGGAGCGGAACATCATGTCCAGCCCATGCTGACCACGGCGCGGCATATAATCACGCATCAACTGATAACGGCCTTTCGGCATCATCGGGCTTTCGGCCAATGTCGCTTTCGGTGCGAAACCGAGACCCAGGAACCCAACACCGATTTCATCGCCGACTTCCCGTACCTGAGCCAGATGCGTATGCACCTCGCTACAAGTCTGGTGCAGATTTTCAACCGCCGCACCGGAAAGCTCAAGCTGCCCGCCGGGCTCCAAACTGACAGAGCACCCCTCCATCGTCAGCGCGATGACGTTGCTACCCTCATAATCGGGCTGCCATCCGAACCGCTGCAATCCCTCCAGCATCGCCTTGATGCCCGCCGGGCCTTCATAGGGAAGTGGCTTATGGGTTTTCAGGCAGAAGCCGAATTTTTCGTGCTCGGTGCCAATGCGCCATTTCTCGGGTGGCTTGTTGCCGCTTTCCGCAAACGCAACAAGGTCTGCTTTCGTGATGACTTCGGCGGCGTCACCCGTTGACGGTCCGGACATATTTTCCCCTTTGTTCAAGTGGCCGAGCAACGCGCCCTATGTCCGACCTTTGATATCTGAATTAATGAATTGCGGAAGCCGCTTCAAGTCCAAAGTTCGAAAATCATCGAATAATGCACATGTGGCCCGCCTGAAATCGCCCCCTACCAGTCCCCGCAGGTGGCCTGAAGAAGCGTCAAACTGGCGATAGCCGCCGTCTCCGCCCGCAACAACCGAGGCCCAAGCGAGATCGTATGTGTATTTTCGCGACTTTCAATAAATGCACATTCCTCATCGGTAAATCCGCCCTCCGGTCCCGTCAAGACCGCCCATTTCGACGCGCCCTTCAATCCATTGAGCACTTCTAGGGGATGTTCTCCGGTCAGATTTTCATTGCAGAATATCAAAATACGGTCCGGCTCCAGCGCCAAAAGCGTCGTCTCCAGCTTCTGTATTTCCTCAACCAACGGCACATTCAACCTCTGGCATTGCTCCGCCGCCTCCAGCGCCTGCAGGTTCAGCTTGTCATTACGGATGCGCTCGCCGTGCGTACGGACGGTTTGAACCGGCATAATTTTCGCCGCGCCAAGTTCGGTCGCCTTTTGCACAATCATATTAGTTTGCGCCTTCTTCACCGGCGCAAACAGCATATATATGTCGGGCTCAGGCGTTTGCGGCCGCCGTTGTTCAACCAAATGGACAAGGCAATGGTTCTTGTGAACTTCCTGCAGAACGCCAATCCATTCGCCGTCGCGACCATTGAAAAGCGCGACCTTGTCATCCTTCTGCTGGCGCATTACCGTCGCCACATAATGCGACTGCGCCTTATCCAGAACAACGCCCAGATCCTTGCCCAGATCACTGGACACGAAAAGGCGGACAGAATATTGTTTTTGCGCCATAACGCGGACTTCCTTGTATCGATAGAGTGACAAAGATATTGCGATTAACGGCAATTGATGTCATCTCCTTCGAATAGGACAGGACAAGAAAGAAGTAAAGCATGCAGCGGCCAGAGAGGATCATTGCCGACGCCAGTAAACAGAACTGGGTGGATCGTTACGCGCCGGAAATGGTCCAGCCTTATCTGAAGCTCTCCCGCATTGACCGCCCCATCGGCACGTGGCTCTTACTGTTTCCCGGCCTCTGGTCCATATCGCTCGCGGCCCCGGCGGGCGCGTTCCCGAATTTTTGGCTGTTTATTCTGTTCGGTATCGGCGCGCTTGTCATGCGCGGCGCTGGCTGCACGTTAAACGATATTGCCGATCGGGAGTTTGACGCAAAAGTCGAGCGCACAAAAAAACGCCCGTTGCCGAGCGGACAGGTCAGCTTGACCCAGGCCATCTTCTGGCTCGCGCTGCAATGCCTGATCGGACTGCTGATCCTGCTGCAATTTAATCTGTTTGCCATTGCTCTGGGTGCCGCCAGTCTCCTACTGGTCGCCATCTATCCCTTCGCCAAGCGTTTCACCTACTGGCCGCAGTTTTTTTTAGGCCTCGCCTTTAACTATGGTGCCTTGCTGGGTTGGGCATCTGTTCAAGGAAACCTCACGTTAGCGCCGATTATCCTTTATCTGGCCGGCATTACCTGGACGTTGGGTTATGACACCATTTACGCCCATCAGGATAAAGAGGACGACGTTCTGATTGGCGTCAAATCTACCGCCCTTAAATTCGGGAACGCGACGGGCCGCTGGCTGATCGGTTTTTATTGCCTGACAATCATTGGCATTTTGGTAAGCGGGTATGTGCTTGGCCTCACCGCCCCCTTCTACACCATTATGGCCGGGGCCGCCGTGCATCTGGCCTGGCAGATCAAAATGCTCGACATCGATGATCCCGATCTCTGCCTGATCCTGTTTAAGTCCAACAAGATATTTGGCGCATTGGTGCTGATGGCGATCATTGCCGGGAAATTCAATCTTCCCTTTTAGGTTTGAGGTTTTTGCTTGGCGGCGCCGCCCCTTCTCGGGCATAGTCGCCGCTGATTGAGATAAAGGACAAGATGCGATGGCG
>NVRR01000148.1 GCA_002732675.1 Sneathiella sp.
GCCTGATCCGTCCAGCCAGCTGGCTTGTGCCATTGCGGGCAATGTGGCGATGAATTCAGGCGGTGCGCATTGTTTGAAATACGGGGTCACCAGCGGGATCCGCACGTCATCAAGGTTAAAAGTCGCGTCATCGCCTTTTGAAAACCACAGGATATCCTCATGGCGCGGGGAGAAGCCGCGTTTTCGGCCCATGCCCTGGGTGTAATGCCAAGTAATCCAGCCTTGCGGCGTCAGGCCCAACTCCTCTTCCATCAGAATATACAGCCGTGCGATAAACTTGACCCCCATAAAGCAGTAAATTGATCCGCCGGGCGCCAATAGCCGGACCGCTTCTCTCATCCAGTTCGCGGTAAATTCCTGGTAGGCCACGCGGTCTTTCAGATCGATATTATTGCCATAGTTCTTGCCCAGATTATACGGCGGATCGGCGACAATCAAATCAACGCTTCCCGCTGGGAGCTTTGCCATTTCTAGCGCCGCATCGCCGCAAATCAAGGTCGTTTTGGAGGGGGGCTGGTCCATCAAATATTACTGCGGCGATCGCTTGGCCATGATGCGCTGCAAGGTGCGGCGATGCATGTTGAGCCGCCGCGCGGTTTCCGACACATTGTGATCGCAAAGTTCGTAGACGCGTTGGATATGTTCCCACCGCACCCGGTCAGCCGACATGGGGTTTTCTGGCGGTGTTGGCCTGGCATTTGGATCCGCCATCAGGGCATTGACGATATCCTCGACATTGGCGGGCTTGGCAAGATAGTCTATGGCGCCGGCTTTCACCGCCGCGACGGCGGAGGCAATATTTCCGTAGCCGGTCAACATGACAATATGTGCGTCTTCATTGGCTTTGTGAATAGCGTCGACAACCTCTAGCCCGTTGCCGTCCTGCAGCCTGAGATCGACAACCGCATAGTCAGGGATAACTTTAGCCGCCAGTCTCTTCCCCTCCGCGACGCTATTGGCCAGGGTCGGGGCAAACCCGTGGCGTCCCAAAGACCGGCCAAGCCGGTTCAGGAAAATCTCGTCGTCATCAACGATCAAAAGCGGCTTGTTATCCATTTGCTCCATGCTGGCTATGCGAACTCCTAACTATTGCCGTCACGATACCATAATCTTTTTTAACGGAAAGGGTCAGTTTTTTCCAGCCGTCGCCGTGACCAGCGAATTTTAACCATAGCACCGCCCTTTTCCTGGTTCCGGAATGACAGGGTGCCGCCCGTACGTTTGATCAACATGTCGGCAATAAAGACGCCGAGACCCATGCCGCCTTTGCCGCGTCGGGTTGAGGTATAGGGCTCTCCCAGCCGGTCCAGAATTTCCTGGGAAAAGCCCGGGCCGTCGTCGTGAATTTCCGCTCGCACCTGCTTATCATCCCAATAGAGATCAATATTTACCGTCGACGCTGCAAATTCGGCGGCATTACTGATCAGGTTGCCAAGGCCATGTTGCAGCTCCGGTGTTGAAAATAGCCGGGGCCGTGTTCCCGCATCGCCATGGCCGGTGATGATGATCTCGGCGCCGCTATCCCCGTATTTGTCGGCAATGAGGGAAAACAGGCTTTCCAGGCTTACATAATTATGATGTGCCTCACCTTGCAAGAAACGTTCTGTATCGGGGCGTCTGGAAAGCTGCGCCAGGACATCGGCGCATTTTTTTGCCTGGCTTTCAAGCAATGCGGCATCCTCGGCAAACGAGCTGCCTTTCGGCAGTTCCTGCGCTAATTCTTGTGAAATAAGCAAAATGGTGTTCAGCGGCGTTCCAAGCTCATGGGCAGCGGCGGCGGCAATACCGCCGACGGCGGATAATTGTTGTTCGCGGGCGAGCTCATAACGGGCAACCGTCAGGGCGTCCGACATTTTCCGCGCATCTTCAGCGATAAGCCACGCATATCCGGATAGAAACAAGGTCCCAAGGACAAGCGCCGCCCAGATGGCCGTCATATAGGTGGTTGAAAGCGATAAACTCCCTTCTGGCAACGGCAGTCGTTCATGGAATACAGCCAGCAGCGAGATGCAGGCCAATGAGACAAAGCCCAGAAACAAGGTGCCCTTTCTCGACAGGTTTGTGGCCGAAATAGTCACTGGTACCAGGAACAAAACGGAAAAAGGGTTGGTGAGTCCGCCGGCAAAATACAAAAGCCCTGCCAGCTGCAGAATATCGTAGAAAAGATAGAGAATGGCCCCCCGGTCGGTCAGCCGTACCGAGGTTCTCTGGCTGATACTGACGAGGATATTGAGCACACCACTGGCGCAAATAAGGGCGGTGATCGGAACCAGCGGTAAATCATAGCCAAAACCGAACTGAACGGTGAAAACCGCGAGCGCTTGCCCCAGCACGGCCATCCAGCGAATATAGACCAATGTTTGCAGCCGCATCCCGCCGGAAGCGCCGATGACGGGATCTGTCTCGTTGCCGCTCACGCTGATGTCTGACATTCCCTCCCTCTCCTCGCTGTTTCAGCGATTATGTCTTCTAATCCGTAAGAATAACCGACATATTAATGCCATGTTTGATACCTTACTTATACATGTATCGCGTTTCCATTGGGCAGGTCATAAAGGATAAAGACATGCAACATAAGATCAATACGGTTCGAAGAACTTTTATATCCCTAATTGGTGCGGGTGCACTGTTGTTGGGAACCAGCCAATTGGCGGCAGCCGGGGCTGATCAGAATCAACTGGTAGAGCGCGCAAAATTTACGGTCAATGACATCGTGAGTAAACCGGATATGGGCCAGCTTCGTAGACTCTTGGCGATTTCCAAAGGGGTCGTTGTTTTTCCGCAGGTCCTGAAAGCCGGATTTTTTATCGGCGGTGCCGGCGGGAGCGGCGTATTGCTCAGTCGGAATGAGGCGAATGAATGGAGCTCGCCCGCTTTCTATACCATGGGACAGGGAAGCATTGGCCTGCAATTCGGGGCTCAGGCGAAAGAGCTTATTCTGGTCATCATGACGGAAAAAGGTCTGAAAGCCATCATCAATAACCAGGTAAAACTGGGCGGTGACTTAAGCGCTGCTGTTGGCCCCGTCGGCACCACTCTTGGCGCGTCGACAACGACAAATTTGAGCGCTGACATCTTTTCCTTTGCGAATTCAAAGGGATTGTTTATTGGCGCGTCGGTGGAAGGGTCGGTTTTATCCCAGAAATCCGCCTGGAATGAGTTATATTACGGTAAGCCAGCCTCCACTCAGGATATTGTGCTGTTACGCTCAGTGAGCAATCCGCAGTCAGATGGTTTGAAAGCCGCCCTAAAAGCAGCAGAAGCGCCCTAGGGTCAGAACAAGAGTCAGGATTTAAGAGCCCTGTTTCAATATTTTGGCAACACCCCGATGGCGGTTCTGGTCAGCATGATCCAGAGCCGTCCGCCCGGTGAAATCTGAAATTTCCGAATTGGCGCCCTTCGCTAGCAAGATCTCGACGGCTTCAAGATGGCCGCTTTGCGCCGCTTTTATCAGCGCCGTCTCGCCCTGGCGGTTTTCAAGGTCTATCTTCGCGCCGCTTTCAAGAAGAATATCAATGGCCCTACTGGCTCCATAGGCTGCCGCCTGAATAAGGGCGGTATTGCCAAGTTTATCCGTCAGGTCAAGCTGTGCGCCATGCTTGATCAAGATGAGTAAGGTTTTTGTTTCGTCCGCGGCCGCGGCGTGCTGTAGCAGCGGCACTTTTTTGGTGTCCCGGGCATTGACGTTGTTTCCCCCCAGAAGATACTCCTCAACAGCAACGGAATCACCGTTTCTGGCGGCAATAAATACTTCATCTCCACCAAAAAGCGATTGAGCGGAGGCCGGTTCTGCTATCAAGATCAGCGCAGCCAGCATCGCAATCCAGAATTTCATTCCATTTGCCCTCAACATCGATTTCAAAGAATTTCCGCTAAAAATAATATATATTGTTAGCGGATTGCCAACAAAGTTGCAAATTTCGCTAACAATTCCGTAGGATTTGTGTATTATGTTGCAGTGCAGCGTAACGAATCATCGTTATCGGGGCCCTTGCTCGCGGCATTTTTAGCTAGGAGAAAAGCTTTGCTTTATCAGTTCAACGAGTTCCAGAAATTGGCGCTTTCCCCAATTCGGACGGGTGCGCAGATTCAGTCGCAGATCTTGAGAAGTCCCTTCAATCCTTTTTCCGGAACGCCGCAAGCTCAGACATTAGCCGCTGTCTATGAACTTTTCGCCGAAACCACCCAATATCACGGAAAACCGGCTTTCGGCATTGATCAAACGGTTATTGACGGCAAAACGGTGGCCGTTAAAGAAAAAATTGTCCATCGTAAGACATTTGGTCAGCTCAAGTATTTTGAACGGGATACCAAGCGGTCCGATCCCAAAGTTCTTATTGTCGCGCCCATGTCCGGTCACTTCGCCACCTTGTTGCGCGGGACTGTTGAAACCATGATCACGGATCATGAAGTTTACATCACCGACTGGCGGGATGCGTCCAGCGTGCCGTTGACTGACGGCGTGTTTGATCTTGATGACTATATCGACTATGTCCGCGATTTTTTGGATTTTCTCGGCCCGAATACCCATGTCATGGCCGTCTGCCAGCCGGGCGTTCCCGTCACTGCAGCCATTGCGTTGATGTCGGAAGACAAAAGCCCCAACCTGCCGCTTACCTTAACGTTAATGGGCAGCCCCATCGACGCTCGGCAGAATCCGACAGCGCCTTGCAAGCTGGCCACCGATCATTCGCTGGACTGGTTTGAACGGACGGTTATCCAATATGTACCGGCCGTCTATCCTGGCGCATTTCGGCGGGTCTATCCCGGATTTTTACAGCTCAGCGGATTTATGAGCATGAATTTAGACCGTCATGTCGAAGCCCATATGAAGCAATTCGACCATCTGGTTCAGGGCGACGGCGATAACGCGGACAAGCATCGTGCGTTTTACGCCGAATATAACGCGGTCATGGATTTGACAGCGGAGTATTATCTACAGACCATAGAAACGGTGTTCCAAAAACAATCTTTGGCCAAGGGCGAGATGATGTATCGCGGGACGCGGCCTGTAAATCCCGGGGCCATTGAAAAAACTGCTCTTATGACGGTTGAGGGCGAGCTCGATGATATTTCCGGCCTTGGCCAGACCGCCGCGGCCCATGACCTCTGCACAGGTCTGCCACAATCCATGAAAGCTCATTATGAACAGGAAGGCGTTGGCCACTATGGTGTCTTCAATGGTCGCCGGTTCAATAGTGAGATTGCCCCGCGCATCTCGAAATTTATCCGCGCCCATGAGCCGAAGCCGGCACAGCAGCTCTCGCTCGTTCCAAAGCTAGAAGCAAAGGCAGATGTTTCGAAAAAAGCGGCGGCTGTAGAAAAACCGGTGCCAGCTCGGGCAGTTAAGGCCAAGAAGGCCAAGCCTGCGGCAATAGTCGTTGCTCCGAAGCTGAAAGCGACGTCCAAGAAAATTGCCGAACCCTCGAAACGCGTCAAAAATGCCAGCGCGCCAAAAAAAGCGGCTGCGGCATTGGAACCTGTTAGTGCGAAGAAAACTTTAAAATCGACGCCTGCAAAAAAGAAAGCCTGACATCTGAGCAAGGAAAGTCCTGATATAGTGGATGCGCCGTTTTGGGAGACGGTTGCGCTTGAGGATATGACGCCGTCGCAATGGGAATCGCTTTGCGACGGATGCGGGAAATGCTGTCTGCTCAAGCTCGAAGATGAAGATACGCTTGAACTAGCCTATACAAACGTTTCCTGCCGCCTTTTGGATATGGGAAGCTGTCGCTGTACGCGATATGAGGAGAGATCCATCCTCGTCCCTGATTGTATTACCATGACGCCGGATATTGTCCCAAAACTGCGCTGGATGCCGAAAACATGCGGGTATCGATTGTTGTCTGAAGGCAAGCCGCTGCGGTGGTGGCATCCGCTGGTCTCTGGGGACGCAAATACGGTGCATGAGGCCGGCATCTCGGTCCGCGGGCGCGCGATCTCAGAACGAAAAGCCCAGGACCTGGAAGATTATATTGTTGATTGGCCGGAAGATGAGGGAGAGTAATCCTTACGGGCCTTGCGGTTATGGTCACCGCTAGCTCCGCCGCCTATCTGGTTTCCGGCCCGGATCCCTATGTGCAATTCGGAACGCGGCGCGTGCCCGTCGATATACAGCGCAGCCCCCGCGCCTCCCGTATGAAGCTTCGTATTGACCGCTCGGCCCGGGTTATTCTTGTCTTGCCGATGCGTACCAGGCTCAGCTCAGGTTTGGCCTTTTTAAAACAGGAAATTCCATGGATCGGGCAGAAAATTCAAAATATGCCGATGCCGGTCCCATTTAGGGATGGGGAAACGGTACCTGTCCTTGGCGTGCCACACCGGATCTGTCACGCACCGGACGAACGGGGGCTGGTCTGGCAGGACGAAGAAAAGCTGGTTGTTGCGGGCCAAATCGAGCATTTACCGAGACGGGTTCGCGATTGGCTTCGAAAGCGCGCGAAGCGCGAGATTTCGTCGCGGGCCGGTGACTATGCGGACGAGTTGGGCCAAACCATAAAAGGCATTACGGTCCGCGATCAAAAAACCCGCTGGGGAAGCTGTTCGTCAACCGGCCAGCTTAACTTTTCCTGGCGGCTTGTGTTGATGCCGGAAATGGTGATGGACTACATCATCGCCCATGAAGTTGCGCATCTCCGCCATATGAACCATTCCGCAGCCTTCTGGGCGCTTGTCGGTGAATTACATGCTGATGTGCCGTCGGCCAAGAAATGGCTGAAAGAGAACGGCGCTGAAATACATAAATATGGCATTGAGCCTGACAAGGGCGTATGAGGTTACACCTCATCCTTGTCTGGACCTTCCCCATGACCCGATTATCGCCCAAAACAATATCCTTTACGCTTTTTCTGTCGGCGGCGGTGGCGCTCGGACCATTATCGACGGATATGTATCTGCCGACCTTTCCGTTGCTGGCAGAGGTATTCGGCGCCTCCGCCGCGGAAGTTCAGCTAACCTTGAGCGTTTTTACTTTCGGGATTGCGGTCTGCCAGTTGATATACGGGCCGCTTACTGACCGGTTTGGTCGAAAACCGATCCTGCTCGTTGGCCTCCTACTTTATGCAGCCGCCTGTTACGGCTGCCTCATCGCGACCACGATTGACGAGCTGATTATGTTCCGGCTTATACAGGCACTCGGTGTTTGTGCCGCGATTGTGGTGCCGCGGGCGATGGTTCGGGATTTATTTGCGCGAGAGCAAGCGGCAAAGCAACTTTCGCGCATGGGTACCATTATGGGTCTGGCCCCGGCGATTGCCCCGATAATTGGCGGATATCTTGCCGTTTTCTATGGCTGGCATGCGGTATTTTTATTTTTGGGGACGGCGGGTCTGCTGGTTGCCGCTGTTGTCTACTTCCTGGTTGATGAGTCGCATAAGGCTCGGGATAAAAACTCTCTTCACCCCCGCCATATCTTATCTAACTACATCGCCTTGCTTAGACATCGGGAGTTCATGGGTTTCGCTATGGCAGGAGGACTATGTTTTGCCGGTCTGTTTGCCTTTATTTCCGGATCGCCCCTGGTTCTGATCGAGTTTTTTGGTATCGCACCAGATCATTTCGGCTATTTCTTTGGCATGACGGTTCTGGGGTTTATGGCGGGAACGCTGGTCGGTCCGG
>NVRR01000149.1 GCA_002732675.1 Sneathiella sp.
ACTGACGAGAATTATCGATGGCGATGAAGAAAAAGTCATCAAGTCTGATTTTATTCCCCTGCGTTCAGCGCGGGTGCACAGCAAGGAAGTCCTGACAATCTTTCAGGATGTCTCTGAAGTGGTGTTTGAGCGGGAACGTCGCGAAACGGTGCTGAGAAATCTGGTGACGACCCTGGTAGGGTTTGTCGACCGGCGCGATCCTTTTTCGGCCGATCAGTCACGCCGGGTCACCAATGTCGCTGTTGCCGTGGCGAAGGAGTTGAATTATTCCGACGATATTATCCGTACCGTTGATATTGCGGGTAACCTGATGAATATCGGCAAAGTCTTGGTGCCGCCTGAATTGCTGACCAAGACAAAGAACCTCTCGGCGAAGGAAATGGATATCATTCGCAATAGTCTTTTTGCCAGCGCTGACTTGTTGGAGGAAGTAGACTTTGATTTGCCTGTTGCCGCGACGTTGCGTCAGCTTCAGGAAAACTGGGATGGTTCAGGGCAGCCGCAGGGACTGAAAGGAATTGAAATTGGCGAGGCGGCGCGCGTTATTGCTGTTGCCAATGCCTTTGTTGGCATGGTTAGTCCGCGCGCCTATCGTAGCGCCCTGGGCTTCAGTGCTGCGGTCAAGCATCTGCTGGATGACGCGGATAGACGCTTTGACCGGAAAACGGTAAGTGCCCTGATTAATTTTCTTGAAAATCGCGGTGGCCGGGAAAATTGGCAGCATTTTGCAAACCCGCCGGAAGATGAGACTGACGGCCCATCAAAGTAATCCTGGCCTGGAGCCGAGCATCTGTTACTAAAGTCTTGGGGATGCCTGCACGGCCGCAGGGCCGGTGAGAATAAGCTTCACCAGCTCGCTTTGTCGGCTGGTATCGGTTTTGCGAAAAACCTGGCGCAGCTGAGAGCGCACGGTATGCATACTCACTCCCCATTTTGTGGCCAGATCATCCAGCTTGTAGCCATTGGTGAGGCCCAGCGTCAAGCGTCCTTCCGCTGGTGTCAGGCCATAGAGACGACATATGGTCTCGACTGAGAGTTCCACCGGTTCGGCAGGATCAGAGACAAATAAAACAGCGCCTTTTCCAGCAACCCCGGTGCCAATCGGAGCAACCATGACGTTAAGGGGCGAATCTTTCTTCATGCGGGTCAGGGAAATGGCAAAATCACCTTCAAAACTGCTGTCGTCTGGCGGCGACAATGTGTCTGCGAGCAGCTTGGTAAACGCCCGGTTTTCACCCGGTAACGTCGCCCGGCAAATACGGTCGGGCCCGACGACGAGCCCGTCAGAAAGGTCCAGATACTGCTTCGCCTTGTCGTTGTAGAATAGAATTTTTGAATCTGCTGTCACCAGAATAACGCCAATCGGCAGACGGTTCAGAACCGCCGTTGCAGAATCCAGAAGCGGCGCCGTTTCTGCGTCACGCCGATGTCCACGATGCCGCTGGATGGCGTTGAGGAGACAGCGAGACATGCCATCTGTTGTTAATTGCCCCTTGATCAGAAAATCCTGCGCACCGCGACGAATGGCGTCGCGGCCAACGTCCTCATTATCTCCCGTCAAGACGACAATCGGTGTTTCTGGCATTTTTTCAACCAATGTCGCCAGTGCCTTGATTTGCTGTTCTGGATTTTCCGTCAAATCGAGCACAATTACATGATCGCCATCACCGCTATCAGGCGATGCGACGTCATCGACGCTGGTCACATGTTCAAAGATGAATTGCACATTGGCCGTGTTGGACAACATCCAGCTCAACTGCTGCGCATCTTCGTCTCTTTGTCCAATAAATCGAACAGTTGCCTTCGGATTTTGGTCCATCTAAAATGCGCGTCCTGGAACTTTTCATCTGCAATGGTAATGTGCCACTCTGGTGTAACTCTGCAAGATGAATTGAATTACCTAAAATTTTGATAATTTTAGGGCAAACAATAAATAAAATTGGCTAATTGTTTGGCTGTTTGATGGACCCTATCCAATTGGTCCCGTTATGTCTATTGAACTTCTTTTGCGGGTTGGAAAAGGTGCTGGGAAAGTAGGAATGTCAGAATATATCGCGTTTCATAAACCGTTTGGATTTCTTAGTCAGTTCACCGGGGATGATAGGCAGAAGACGCTGAGCGAATTTTCGTTACCAAAAGACGTTTATGCCGCCGGACGATTGGACAAGGACAGTGAAGGCTTGCTTCTCCTCAGTGATGACGGGAAATTCATCAAGAAATTGCTGGATCCCGACCATGGTCACGCGCGGGTATACTGGGTGCAGGTAGAAGGAATGCCGACGGATAAATCACTTCAGGCACTGGCAAGGGGCGTGACCCTCCGCGGGTATCAGACCAAATCCTGCGACGTTCGACGTTTGGATCCCGAGCCGGACATCCCGCCGCGTGACCCGCCTATCCGCGTTCGTAAAGCCATTCCGACTTGCTGGATAGAGATGACCCTGACAGAGGGAAAGAACCGCCAGGTCCGCCGGATGACGGCGGCCATCGGACATCCAACCCTGCGCTTGATCCGCCAAAAAATCGGCTTACTGGTTCTGGGCGACTTGCCGGCGGGGGACTGGCGCCCGGTAAAACGGGCGGATATCCTCCCCTGACGTCAGTGGGCGAAGAGTACCGGTGCCGTCATATGCGCGAGAATATCTTTCGTCGCACCACCCAGGATCATCTCGCGTAATCGGCTATGGCCATACGCGCCCATCACCAGCATATCGGCACTGTAATCCACCAAGGCATCAAGCAAGGCATCACCGACACCAATGTCGGGCCATTGTCCTGACTTGAAGGTTGCATTTACACCGTGACGCTTAAGATGCTCGAGAATATGTTTGGTCTCATAAGTCTCGTCGTCTTTCGCGTTTACACTGAGAAGAGTGACTTTTTCGGCCTTGGCAAGGAACGGCATGGCATCATGCAGGGCCCGTGAGGATTCGCGGGAGTTGTTCCAGGCAACAATGATATGCGAACCGAAATTTGTATATTTTCCAGCAAACGGAATAACCAGGACAGGGCGCGGTGAACTAACCACCAGTTCGTCCGCCACATACTGGCTTTGCGCATTGTTGTCAGCATCTGGATTACCCTGTCCAAGGACGACCAGATCCGCAGCAACCGCATGTTCATTAATGACGTCAGGGGCGTAGCCCTGCTCGATCACAACTTCTACCTCTAGGCTAATTCTACCCGCCATCTCCTCCAGTTTCGCTTTGGCGGCGGCGGCATGCTTTTCTTCTTCCTTTTTTGAGCTCTCAATAAACTCAGGGGGCACATATCCCATAAAAGAAGTGGGAACCGTAATCTCTGCAATTGTATAGAGTGCTTTCAGGGCCGCGCCATGCTCAACCGCTAGTCCAAGCGCCGCTTCTATCCGTTGCTCGAGCTGTGGATCGTTGTTCAGATGGAGCAGGATGGTTTTGATGGACATAAGAATTTCCCATTTCAGTCGTTATGATTGCTTTGTAGTTTGACTGACTTGTAAAACTGATGCTTTGATTTCAGACAAACCCTGACGAATTCGCAGGGTCTTTCATCCCGCTTTTCACAAGGTAAGCGGTTTGGCGGGCTGTTTCAATCCATTCCGCCGTTCAATATGGATCAATTGGGGGTTCGCTCTCATAATTATTTTCAGGGCTCATAGAAATTCTGCTATGAACTGTGCGAATTCGGCGTTTCGGGACGTCATAGACTGTGGGAAGAAGAATGGAAGCGATCGAAGCCATATTATCGCGAAAATCTGTCGCCATGCTGGCAGCGCCGGCGCCGTCGAAAGAGGAAATTGCAACCCTGATACAGGCCGCGATGCGCGCGCCGGATCATTGCAATCTCCGACCCTGGCGGTTTCTGGTGATCGAAAATGAAGCCCGCGAGGATTTGGGAGAAATCTTCGGCGAAGCGCTGAAGAAACGCGACCCGGATGCCAATGAGGCAATGCTGTCGAAGGCGCGTTCAAAGTCACTCCGGGCGCCGCTGATCATTACGGTAATTGCCAAGGTGGAAGATCATCCGAAGGTGCCCCATATCGAACAGGTTCTGTCGGCCGGCGCGGCGGCACAGAATATCATGATAGCGGCGCATGCCATGGGCTATGCGGGGATATGGCGGAGCGGAAAGCCCTGCTTTGATGCGCATGTCAGAGCAGCCCTGGGCGCACAAGAGAAGGACCAGATTGTCGGCTTTCTGTATTTGGGGACGGCGTTGAAAACACCCATATTGCGCAGCGAGCCGATCTCTGACTATATGGAGAACTGGACGGGCTGACCTTTGGGTTGAGCCCCATGGGATAAAGATAAGTATGGGCGCTTCATACGATAAAAAGGAGATCTCTGTTGTCTGATATTATTTTCCACCACTATAAGCCCTCGCCCTTTGGCGAAAAAATCCGCTCGATCTTTGGATTTAAAGACGTAAGCTGGCAGTCCGTACATATTCCGCGGATGATGCCGAAACCGGATGTGATGCCACTGACCGGCGGCTATCGGAAAACACCGATTATGCAAATTGGGGCGCATATTTATTGTGACACCCAGACAATTATTCGCGAACTTGAAAGCCGCTTTCCAACGCCGACATTGTTCCCTGGCGGGAGCGAGTTTTTGGGTTGGGGTATGAGTTTCTGGACAGACAAGCTTCTATTTGGAACGTCGGCTGCGATTGTCTTTGGGACATTTGGCGACAAAATGCCCGAAGAATTTATCAAAGACCGGGCGGAATATTCGGGCGGTAATATAAATATTGAAAAAATGAAGGCAACTCTACCACATTCCCTTCGGCAAATGGCGAGTATGATGGATTGGGCCGAAGACGGCCTTAAAGATGGCCGCCCTTTCTTTTTGGGCGATAATGCTAGTCTGGTGGATTTTAATTTCTATTATAATATGTGGTTTGCAGGCCAAGCACCTGCCGCCAAGGCTATTATTGAGACCCTGCCGAATTTAGGCAAATGGATGGCGCGCATTGCTGCCTTTGGTCATGGCACAGAGACTGAAATGAGCTCGACCGACGCATTGGCCGTCGCAAAGAACGACGATGTATCAGCCTATAGCGGCACTGTTGCAGAGGGAGAAGGTCATAGCGCGGGCAATACTGTAACCGTTATACCCAACGATTCAGGACGGGTGCCGGTAACGGGTGAGCTCGTCGCCCTCGGCAAGCAGGAAATTGCGATCCGTCATAACAATGATATTGTCGGCGATGTTATTATTCATTTCCCGCGCGCCGGTTTTATTCTCAGCTGAGAACATAGAGGGGCGGAGCTTAGGTTCCGACGTTTTCTTTGGTTACATACGAAACATGCTATGCTGAAAAACTTGTCCTTTTGGCCGTAAATTTGTTAGTCTCCTGACAGATATTCGGTATAGTCCCGTTTTTCAGCCCTTCATTGTCGGAGCGAGTCTTGGTTAAAAAAATTCGAATTTTGGCGGTTTTTGCTGTCGTAGCCGTTGTATCGCTAGGCTTAAATTTGACCACTGGCTTTGTGTCAACGGCCGTATCCCAAACGAAATTGCCGGAAGCGATTATTGCTGTTGTTGATATCAATCATATCTTGAAGGTATCAGATCATGCAAAAGTGGCGCTGAAAGAAATTAACGGCAAGCTTAAAACCGTTGATGATGCGCTCAAGAAAAGAAGCGAGGAACTGCAAAAGAAAAAGCAGGAGATCGACAAGCAACGGGCTATTATTTCCCCCGAGGTGTATCGCAAGAAACTGGAACAGCTGAACGGCGAATTCCAAAGCCTCCAGCGAGATGCACAGGTGACGCGGGCAAATTTTAATCAGATTATGCAGACTTACCGGCTCTATCTGAGGGAGCAAATCACCCGGCAAGCGGCGGCTGTCAGCAAGGAAAGAGGCGTCAATATCGGGATGGACCGTGCTAAAATAATCTTTTTTGATAACGCCTCGGATATCACCGAGGAAGTCCTTGCTCGGTTCAATAAATCAAAACCAAATCCCCTGAATATAACCGTCGATGAAGGAAAATCGGCCACGCCGGCTAAAAAGAACTAGGGTTCTGATCCTAAGACGCTCTTCTCTAACTTATTGATGAAGACGTGCGAGCAATGCTTCCTTCAGCGCGTCATTGCAAAACCCCGCCCCAATTGCATTGCTGGTAATCCACATTAAATCGGCATCATTGAGGCTATAGCAGCGGGCGGCTTCGGCATATTCATGCCCGACCGAGGTTGCGAAAAACGGCGGATCATCGGAGTTAAGCGTCACCAGACATCCTGCGTCCATGATCGCCTTAAAAGGATGCTGTTCTCGACTGTCATATAATCCCGTTGCGACATTGCTGCCGGGACAGAGCTCCAGCGGGATTTGCCGATCCGCAAGTTCTTCCAGTAACAATCGGTCTTCCACGGCGCGAACGCCATGGCCGATCCGAGTGATGGGCAGATGATCAAGCGACGCCCGGATACTTTCCGGTCCGCCAAATTCTCCCGCATGGTTGGTCGTCTGATATCCGGCTTCATGTGCCAAATCAAATGCCGCTCTGAAATCCTTGGGATGAAACTGCGCCTCGTCGCCGCCCATACCGAAACCAACGACATAAGGGTGCTGATTGTCGACAAATAATTGCGCAGCGCTCAGCGCCTTCTCTGGACCAAGATGCCGGACACATGTCACAATAATCCGCCCCTCAATACCGAATTCGCGGTGGGCGTCGTCAATTCCGGCCGCGATGCCGTCCAGATGATCCGTATAGCTCATCCCGCATTCGGCGGCATGATCGGGGGAGGAAAACATCTCCACGTAAAGGACATCTTCCCGGGCGCATCGGGCAAGATAGTCATATGTGACAAGCCGGTAATCGTCCTTGGTACGAATGGTTGCCGCCGCCTTGTCATAACAATCAAGAAACCCCCAGAAGTCATTCCAGGCAAATCCTCCGTCTGACTTGAAAGTCAATGGATCAAGCGCGATACCGTTTCGGGCGGCAAGCTTTTTAACCAGCTCTGGGGTTGCCGTACCTTCCAGGTGCACGTGGAGTTCAGCTTTTTTTACCATAGCTAACCCAGAAACGAGCGGCCGTGGCCAAGCGGCGGCAGGCCGGTATGCACTGCGATGGATTGCCCGATATCGGCAAAACTCTCTCGTTCCCCGATGGAACGCCCTGAAATACCGGGGCCAAAGGCAATCACTGGCACGACTTCGCGGGTATGATCCGATCCAGGCCAGGTGGGATCACAGCCATGATCGGCTGTGAGGATGACAATATCGCCTTGTTTCAGGCTCTTGCGCAATTGGGGGAGGCGGGCGTCAAATTCCTCGAGCGCGTTCGCGTAGCCAGCGACGTCGCGGCGATGGCCAAAGGATTGATCAAAATCTACCAGATTAGTGAAGATTAACCCGCCGTCGTCCAGGCGACTGATGGCATCCATCGTCGCATCCATCAATGCCATGTTTCCAGCGGCCTTTACAATCTCACCTGTGCCGTGATGGGCAAAGATATCCCCAATCTTACCAACAGAGATAACCTGCCGTCCGGCGCCATCGAGTTTATCCAGTAACGTCGGTTCCGGAGGCGGTACGGAGAGGTCTTTTCGGTTATGTGTGCGCGTATAATCACCGTCTTTTCCGGTAAATGGACGGGCAATA